>JALYLW010000126.1 GCA_030774055.1 Acidobacteriota bacterium | reverse complement strand
AGCAACAGCAAAGGCCGTCCGCCTAGGCGGACGGCCTTTGCTGTTGCTCGCGGTCTAGCGCCGGCCGAAGCCCTGGTTGTAGCCGTTCATGAACGCCTGCCGATACTCCTGCTTGTACTGGTCGGAGTTGCGATAGCCGTTCGAAGCGGACATGCCATGGTCGGCGTCCTTATACGCCTGCCACTCGGTCGGACGATAAGAATGGCCGCTGGCGCGGTCGCGCTGGCCTAACTGCTGGCCATCCTGAAAGCCGAAGCGTTGCGCGCTCCCGTTGCCGTTCTGGCCGCCGTACTGACCGCTGCCACCGTAGTAGCCGCCGCTGTTGGAGACGCCGGGGACGCCATCGCCATCCGGGTCCCACGGAGTCGGGCGTCCGCCCTGGCCGTAGATGGTGGTGGTCTGCGCGCGCCGGTTGTGATAGGCGTCGCTATAGCCCGAGCGATAGCCCTCGCGGTAGCCCTGCTTGTACTGGCCCTGCGGACCCATCCAGCGCTGGTAGCCGCTGGTGTCACTCTGGGCTCCGTTGCTGCTGCCCCAGCCACCGTTGTTCCAGTTGCCGTAACGGCCGCGGCTGGTGCGGATGGTGCGTCCCTGGGACCAGCCGGCGCGATAGCCGTTGTGGTAGCCGTACTCGCGGGCATCGTTGTTGCGGTCGCGACCCCAGCGATAGTTGTTGTCCTCGCGGTGGTTGCCGCGATAATCGTCGTTCTGGCCCTGGGCGCGGTTGTCGTCGCGATAGTCGCGGTTCTGGGCGACCGCCAAGCCGCTCAACGTCGCGACCATGGCCATCGCCAGCAGGATCACCTTGATTTTCTTCATGCTTTCATCCTCCTGCCGGGAATCTCATAGGATCACAAGTGGCGGAAGCGCGGTGCCCCTTGGATTCGGCCCGCTTCCAGCTTCGAGAGATTGTTCCCGGTTGTAGATGATTAAGATGCGGAAACGCGGAGCGGTGCTGCTTGGCGGAAATGCCTTGCGTTTGTATAAGTTAGCTCAGTACAATCCGCCACATTCTCCCCCCCGCTGCGCAGCCCTCGCAACCAGCCGGCGGTCTTCGGTGGTTTCCCGTGAAGTGCGCGGATGGCGGCGTGGAGTTAGTGCGTCCGACGACAGGAAAGTTTAGAATCGCGAGACACGCAATCATCGATTATCAACATCAGCGGCGCCAGCATCGTCGAGAGACCGGTATCGAATAAATGGGAATGAGTGTCCAGGTCGCGGGCAAGTCCGATGTGGGATGCGTCCGCACCAATAACGAGGACAATTTCGGCTACGACACGCGCTTCGGCGTCTACGTGGTGTGCGACGGCATGGGCGGACAGGCCGCCGGCGAGGTCGCCAGCAAGATGGGCGTGGACAGCGTGCTGGCTTACTTCCGCAGCGCGAGCAACGGGAATTATCCGGTGATCGGGCGCAAGTTCGAGGGCGTATCGCCGATGGCGAACGCGCTCGCCAGCGCGGTGCAGCTCGCCAACCAGCGCATCTTCGAGCGCGCCTCCAACGACACCGCGCACGCGGGCATGGGCTCGACCATCGTGGGCGCATTCATCCGTGATAACTACGTGGCGCTGGCGCACGTGGGCGACAGCCGCATCTATCTCATCCGCGACGGCAAGATCCAGCAGCTGACCGCCGACCACTCGCTGGTGATGGAGCAGGTGCGCCGCGGCCTGATCACGCTCGAAGAAGCTGAGCAGTCGGAGATGCAGAACATCATCATCCGCGCGCTCGGCTCTGAGGCCGGCGTGGAGCCGGATGTGGACGAGATGATCGCGCGTCCGGGCGACATCCTGTTGCTCGCTTCCGACGGGCTCACCAAGCACGTGAAAGATCCGCAGATGCTCGAGCTGGTGAAGGGAGCCGGCAGCCTGGAGCAGGCCGTCGAGCGCTTGATCCAGGCGGCAAAGGACCATGGAGGCGACGACAACATCACCTGCGTCCTCGTCCGGGTGGTCGAGTTGCCGTGGTATCGCAAGCTCCTCGGGGGAGGAAGTCCGAAATGGCAAAACTCTATCTAACGTTTGAAGGACGTCCGCTGAAAGAATTCACGCTTTCGCATGGCGTGATCACCATCGGACGCCTGCCCGACAACCTCGTCCAGGTAGATAACCTCGCCGTCTCGGGCCACCACGCCAAGGTCTACTGGAGCTTCGAGCGCTACGTCGTGGAAGACAACGGCTCCACCAACGGGACGTACGTGAACGATCAGCGCATCACCAAGCACGACCTTGCCGACGGCGACAAGATCCTCATCGGCAAGCACACCCTCGAATTCGTGGACGAATGGCACGAGGATGGCGAACCCGCCGCGGAGCAGACGCAGGTCGCGCCGCCACTGCCCACGATGAATGCCACCGTGATGCTCGATACCAAGAAAGCGAAAGAGCTGCTCGCGCAAGCTCGCGCCTCGAGCGCCGCCGTGGCGCAGACGGAAGCGGCCGCGGCTGCCTCCACGCCGCATGCTGCTCCGCCCGCGCCCGCGGCTGTGCCGGCGGCTGCTCCTCAACCTTCGCCCACTCCATCGATTCCATCTACTCCACCTACTTCATCCGCTCCCTCTCGTCCTTCCGCTCCCTCTATTCCATCCGCCGCGCCTTCGGGAATGATCTCCGGACCCACCGGCACCAGCATGACGCCGGCGCCGGTGTTCAAAGACCGCATCGGGATGCTGCGCGTGCTCGAGGGCAAGACGGACGCCAAGGAGTATCGCCTGAGCAGCAAGCTGACCATGATCGGGAAGAACTCGATGGCGACCATCCGGCTGAAAGGCTGGTTCGCTCCCGACGTTGCGGCCAGCATCACGCGCCGCGACAATGGCTACATGATCGCCGCGCAGGATAAGGGCGCGAAGATGAAGGTGGCGGGCGCGGACGTGCCGCCGGGAGCGCAACACGACCTCGCCGAGGGCGATATGGTCGAGGTTGCTGGCGTGAAGATGTCGTTCACCTACGAAGGATAGGGCGCTCTCCGCTGTTCGCTTTCCGTTTGGGCGTGGCTCCGGCCGCGCCCATTCGCATTGCGGGATAGCGGACAGCGGACAGCCGTTCGACTACACTCTTTTGTTCTTTCGTTCCCGCATTCCTCCGCGTCTCCGTGCCTCCGTGGTGAAAGGCTCTGACTTATGGAGATCAAGACCGTCGGCGTGATCGGCGCCGGCACGATGGGCAACGGCATCGCGCACGTTTTCTCCCGCTCGAAGCCGGGATACAAGGTCGTGCTCTACGACCTCGACCAAAAATTCCTCGACCGCGGCTTTGAGACCATCGGCAAGAACCTCGACCGCGAAGTCGTCAAGGCAAAGATCTCAGCGGCCGACAAGGATGCCGCCCTGGGACGCATCACTCGGACCACCGACCGCAAGCAGCTTGCCGGCTGTGATTTCATCGTGGAAGCCGCGACGGAGAAGTTCGAGGTCAAGCGCGAACTCTTCCGCGAGCTGGACGCGATGTGCCGCCCGGAGGTGATCCTCGCGTCGAACACATCGTCCATCTCCATCACCAAGCTCGGGGCGCAGACCAAGCGTCCGGAGAGAGTCATCGGCATGCACTTCTTCAATCCCGTGCCGATGATGAAGCTGGTCGAAGTGATCCGCGGCCTCGCCACGGCGCAGGCGACCTATGACGCTACACGCGACCTTGCCCTCAAGCTGGAGAAGACGCCGGTCGAGGTGAACGACGCGCCCGGCTTCGTCTCCAATCGTGTGCTCATGCCCCTGTTGAACGAAGCGATGTTCGCGGTGATGGAAGGCGTCGCGACGCCCGAAGCGGTGGACGAGGTCTTCAAGCTCGGCATGGCCCATCCCATGGGCCCACTCACGCTCGCCGACTTCATCGGCTTGGACGTCTGCCTCGACATCATGCGCGTGCTGCAAGACGGCCTTGGCGATCCGAAATACCGGCCCTGTCCGCTGCTGATCAAGATGGTCGACGCCGGATGGCTGGGAAGAAAAAGTGGAAGAGGGTTCTATAAGTACTGAACTGGGTTGGAAAAAGGTTGAGTTGTGAATTTTGAGTTTTGAGGAGGAACCGTTCATGCGGCAACGGAAGATTCAGCCCTCAACACTTCAGGTCTCAACACTCCCATGACTGAACTCGAACGCCTAGCCGACCAGCTTCACCGCGCGCTCACCGGCGACCCATGGTACGGGCCGGCGATCCGCGAGATCCTGCGTGGTGTAGCAGCGAAGCAGGCATCGGCGCGACCTGTCGCCGGCGCGCACTCCATCTGGGAGCTGGTACACCACATCACGAGCTGGCTGAAGATGATCGATAGTGCGGTGCACGGCAAGCCGCTCTTGCCTTGGCCATCGCCTGCGATGGAGAAGTTCGACTGGCCTCGGGTCACGAAGACGGACGCCGCCGGTTGGGTGCGGGCGCAGCGTGATCTCTACGATGTGGGGGAGAAGCTGCGCCGCAGCATTCGTGCCTTCGATCCTAAGCGGATGAGAGACAAAGTCCCCGGACGCACATCCAACTTTGCCGATGCGCTTCCCGGCATCGTGCAGCACACCGTCTACCACGCCGGACAGATCGCGATCCTGAAGAACGCGCTCAAGAAGTAGCCTGTCTACTTTGGCGTGCCTTTGCGGCCTTTGTGTTCGTTGCTTCCATTGCTTCCGCTGCTTCCATTTAGCGGGAAGCGCAGCACAACGGGTGCGGTGAAATCCTGTCCCGCCTTCAGTTTGCCGCTGGCGTCCACCTTGTTCCAGCCGACGTTGCCGATCACGTAGAGCCATCCCTCGACCACGACCGCGTGGGTAGGATCGCCGAGGCGCTCGCCGCCTTGCTCCATCACCTCAGCCGAGACGATCTGCCGCTGCTGACCATCGAGGCGGAGGCGGACCACGCGTGCCGGCTCGGTGCCGTTCTGGATAGCGATCAGCGCGTCCCCGGCGAGGTAGAGGCCATCGATGCCGGTGACGGCGATGTCTTCAGGATGCGGCATGTACGCGACCGGCTTGCCGCCGGCAAGGTCGATCACGGCGATGCCCATGGAGTAGTCCGCCACGAAGAGCCGCTTCTGGTCGGCGGCGAGCACGGGAGTCTGTGGCGAGAACAATCCATCGGCGAGCTTTTCGATCTTCGAGGTCTTTGATTTGCCACCCGGGGACTTGCCACTCGGGGAGTTGCCACCCGGGGACTTGCCTCCCGGGACCTCGATGCGCACGCGGTAGACGCCGCCACCGACGCTATCCGTCACATAGATGGTGCCGTCGGGCGCGAGCGTCATGTCGCCCAGGACTGCCGGCTCAGCGGTGGCAAAGTCGAAGCGGCGCGTGATCTGGCCCCTGCTATTGACCGCCAGCAGCGCTGCCTTGCCTTCGTCTTCTTTAGGAAAATCGCTGAAGCCGGGCATGGCCGAGGTGGTGAGCCAGAGCAGCCTGCGCGGGCCGTCGGCGGCGACGGCGAGCGTGGGCCAGTGCTTGGCCGCTTCTTCGAGCGGCACTTCCTGCAGCTCACACGCGACGTCGCCCGCCTGCGGCGGACGCAAGCGATAGAGCGTGCGATGCTGCACGCTCGAGACCACGAAGCCGGCGCCATCGTGCGTGATGTCCTCCGGCATGCCGTCCACCATGGCGAGCGCGCAGTACATCTCGCTGGTGGTGATGGGCGCGGTCCGCGCGCTCATGGTTGCGGCGATCTTCGCGAAGCCAGGCTCGGCGAGGAGCGGCTTGAGGTCGTCGTCGGCGGCAACGTCGTAGGCGAGTCCCATCGCGGCGTAGCGCGCCAGCCACTTCAGGGCTTCATCCTTGTGGCCAAGATGCGTCTCCACCGAGGCCACGGTCAGCAGGTAGCGCGGGGTAGGTGCGGGCAGCTCTTGGCCGAGCGTGGTCAGCACCTCGCGGACGCCCTGCCAGTCCTGCTGCTTCGCCAGCGCGCGTGCCTTGGCGTTGAGCTCGCGATAACGCGCGCGATCGATGGGATGGGCGGCGCGGGGAAACACGAAGAGCAGTAGCAGGAAGAGGGCAGCAAAACGAGTGCGCATCCCTAGAGCATAGACCACCAGAGGGCCGACCAACGAGAGCTCAGGGACAGAAGCATGGCCCACAACGGCACGCGTACATCGCTTTTCCACCATGTTAACTACATTGTTACTCCCGAAAAAAGAGCAAAGGGGTTACGCTCGGCCAATGGCGGTGACGATCACGGTCCTGGCGAGTGGCAGTCGTGGGAACGCGACGCTAGTGGCAAGCTCGCGCACGCGCATCCTGGTGGACGCCGGTATCTCCTGCAAAGAGACGTTCAAGCGTCTGCGCGCTGCCGGGGAAGAGCCCGAGCGGCTGGACGCCATCCTGATCTCGCACGAGCACTCCGACCACGTCTGCGGACTGCCCGTACTGGCCCGCAAGCTCAAACTGCCGGTCTACATGACGGGGCCGTGCAATGACGAGTGGAGCCGCAGCTTCCACAACAAGGAAGAGCGCAGGCGGCAGACCAACCTCGGCCAACTGGAGTTGTTCGCTTCCGGGCGCAGTTTCCAGATCGGCGACATCCAGGTGACGCCGTTCACCATCCCGCACGACGCCGCCGACCCGGTGGCCTTCACCTTCCGCGTGGAAGGCGTGAAAGTCTCGGTCATCACCGACCTGGGCTACATGCCGGCGAATGTGAAGGAACATTTGCGCGGCTCCGACGTACTAATGATCGAGAGCAATCACGATCTGGAGATGTTGCGGGGCGGGCCGTATCCGTGGTCGGTGAAGCAGCGCGTGATGAGCCGTGTTGGCCACCTCTCCAATGCGGCGCTCGCGGAATTCTTCAGCAGCAGCTATGATGGAAGTGCGTCCACTGTGATCCTCGCGCATCTCTCCGAGCAGAACAATCACCCGGAGATCGCGCGCGGTGCAGCGGAGAGCGCGCTGGAACCGCGACGCAGCCTGCTGACCTCGAATCGCGTGCTCCTGGCGCAACAGGATACGCCCCTCGAGCCCGTCCGGTTCTAGACGGCTCACGACTCTCTGGCCGAGAGCGGGAAGATTCAAGGATGGGTCTGCATTGCACTGACACCGTGGTCGGCGACATCCTCGCCGGCTGGCGCTACGACATCTCTGGCATCACGCCGGAGATGCGCGGTGACTATGAAGACCACCTCGCCACCTGCCTTTATTGCCGGCGCAAGCAGCGCTTGCACCGCACTATCGATATCGGGCTGATCGCGCTCTCCAGCGTCTCTGCGGTCATGTTCCTGCTTGCCTGGGGGGCCATCCGGCACTTCGATCCGCGGCACGCTTTTCTCCTCGAGATCGCGGCCTTGGCGGGTTTTGCCATCTCCAGCGTCGTCTGGCTGGTCGTGGCTGTCACCACGCCCGCACCGCTCGTGATCGCAGACGTCGCGCGCTCCGGCGCTCGCCGCGTGCAGGAACGCTTGCCGGAGGAGATCCGCAGCCGCTTGCCGGAAGAGATCCGGAACCTGTAGGCTCGATAATGCATCAAAGCTGACACCTTGATCCGCTCTACCATTGCCGCGCTGTTGCTGCTTGTGTTCGTGGGCGTAGCCTCGGGCGCGGGCACCCTGCTGTGCGCAACGGACTGCGCCGGCGCCCGGCATCAGCACTCGCTGCCGGCGGCGACCAGCGGAGAACATCACCCTCACCATCATCATCAAGCTGCAGTGACTAATGCGTCCGCGGCGTCGCTTGTTTCTGCCGGGGCGGTGTCGCATTGCCTGCGCACTTCGCCGGCTGTACCGGCGCAACGCTCGGACCCGCAGAGGCCGAGTGCCGTCCTCGCACCTGTGCTTGCCGCCTCGGCGCCCCTGCTCGCGAACAACTCCGCAGATATTTTTGCGCGCTCCGCGGCGGTACCACCTGGCCCACCCGCTCTCCCCACCCAGCTTCGCATCTAGTCTGGATTCCCCTCTCCGCCGCGCGGCGGAGCCAGCTTCACTTCATTCCAGAAAAGGGGAAATCATGAAAGTCCGCACGTGCATTGTTTTTGCGATCATATTCATTGCGCTCTCTGCGTTCGCGCAGCACGAGGGCATGCAGATGCCTCCCGCCCAGCCGCCGGCGGCACAGGCGCCGGCCCAGTCGCCGGCGCAGGCTACTCCGCCGCCACCGCAGCCGCCCGCGCAGCACGAGCACGCGCCCGAGCAGAAGCCGCAGGAGAAGAAGCCGCAAGAAAATAAAGGCGACAGCACGCCCGGCATGCCCGGTATGCAGATGGGTGACAAGCACGACGAGCACAGCGCGGGCGAGTCGCTCGGCTCCGGCACCATGCCGCAGCCGGCCTCTTCTCCTGAGCACATGTGGATGACGAAGGCAGGCGAGTGGCAGATCATGGCGCACGGCAACCTCTTTCTCACCTACAACCAGCAAGGTGGGCCGCGCGGCGTCGGCAAATTCGAATCCATGAACTGGCTGATGCTGATGCAGCAGCACAAGCTCGGCCGCGGGACGATTGTGTTCCGCCAGATGCTCTCGGCCGAATCGCTCACCGCGCCGCATGGCGGATTCCCCCAACTCTTCCAGACCGGCGAGACCTATCACGGCCTGCCCATCGTGGATAAACAGCACCCGCACGACGTCTTTGGCGAGCTCTCCGTCACCTATACCGTGCCGTTGGATCAGCGCGTCTCGTGGCAGTTCTATGGCGCTCCGGTCGGCGAGCCCGCGCTCGGGCCGGTCGCGTTCATGCATCGCGCGTCGGCGGCGGAGTTGCCCGCGGCGCCGCTCGGCCATCATCTTCAGGACTCGACGCACATCTCCGCCGGCGTCGTGACCAGCGGACTGATCTTCACGCTCGCGAAGCAAGCGAAGTTGAAAGTGGAAGGCTCGGTCTTCAACGGACGCGAGCCGGACGAGAAGCGCTACACCATCGACTTCGCGCCGCTGGAATCATGGGCGGTGCGCGCCAGCCTCCAGCCTACCCCCAACTGGAGCATGCAGTACTCCTACGGCCACCTCACCCAGCCGGAAGCGCTCGAGGTCACCGACATCGACCGGCAGACGGCGTCGGTCACCTACAACCGTCCGCTGGCGGCCGGGAACTGGGCGACCACGCTGCTTTGGGGACGCAACCACAAGCTGGCACCCGTCGTGCAGAACCAAGACACCGTCCAGAACAGTTACCTGCTCGAATCTACCGTCAACTTCCAGCGCAAGACCTACGCCTACACGCGGCTGGAACTCGTCGACAAGGACGAGCTCTTTCCGCTCGGCCCGCCGCCGCATGAGAACTTTCGCATCGGGGCGTACACCTTTGGCGGCGTCCGCGACCTGGTGCAGAACGCGAAGCTGCAACTCGGCCTTGGCGCCGACGTCACGTTCTACTCCAAGCCGGCCGCGCTCGATCCCTTCTATGGAGACCAGCCGGTATCGTTCCGAGTGTTCTTGAGGTTGCGGCCGGCGTTGATGAAGATGGGTCACTAGACCTGCGTCTGAAGGACTTGGTGAGGAGAAAGACAATGACGCATAAACGCAAAGCCGGGCTGCTGCTGGTTGTTCTCATCGTGGCTGCGGTCGTGGGGGTGTGGTTCATGATCCGGCGCGGCTTCAGCGCGCGCGAGCGGCCCTCCACACTCGAGGGGCTCGTCGCCCGCACAATGCGTGCGCTCGCCGTCCCCGCCGCAGCAAAGAACGAGAAGAATCTTTTCTCGGCCACCCCGGAGATAATGGCAGAAGCGCGCGCACACTTTGCGGATCATTGCGCGATCTGTCACGCGAACGATGGCAGCGGCCAGACCCCGATCGGTCAGAACCTCTATCCCAAAGCGCCGGACATGCGTCTGCCTGCAACGCAGGAGCTGACCGATGGAGAGCTGTACTACACCATCCACAACGGCATCCGCCTCACCGGCATGCCGGCGTGGGGAGAATCCGATCCCCACCGGGACCACGACAGCTGGAAGCTCGTGCTCTTCATGCGCCGTTTGCCCAGCCTCACCCCCGCGGAGTTGAAGGAGATGCAGCGCCTCAACCCGCGGAGTGCGGCGGAATTGGAGGATGAGCGTGCCGAGCAGGATTTTCTGAGTGGCGAAGGCGAGAGCTCAAAGAAGCAAAACACAAAACCGAAACATCACTAAACCAGGAGAAAAGAAATGCGAAAACTTCTTACCATCGGCGTCCTGATGTTTGCACTGGGCGCACTTTCCTTCGCGCACGGCGGAGCCGAGCACGTTATGGGCAAGGTGAAAGCCGTGACGAGTGACTCCATCACGGTCGTGACAAAGACCGGCGCAGTCAAAACCGTAGGTTTCGACGCGAGCACCAAGTTCACCAAGAGCGGCGCGGCGGCCACGGTCAAAGACCTAAAAGTCGGCGACCGGGTCGTGATCGACGTTCATGAGATGGGCAGTAAGCTGCACGCGGCTGAAGTGCGCTTCGGGAAGAGCTCAAGTACGAGCGCTGTGGCAGAATCGCATCCGCACTCGCACTGACGCCGACGATGTGCGGAAGAGACCTATCGTTACCCGGGCACGTCTTTTTTCGCGAAAAAGCAACGGAGAGGATCGGGCGCGCCGCTGGAAATGACTGACACGCAACAGCCCAGGGAACCATTCATTCCCGCCCTGCGATTCTCGCAGCTGACGCGTTTCTATGATGCTGTCGTCCGATTTACCACACACGAAGATCGTTTTCGCGCAGCGTTGGTGGAGGAAGCGTCGATCCAGCCCGGACAGCGTGTATTGGATCTCGGGTGTGGGACAGCAAGCAGCGCCATTCTGGCGAAGCGTGTGAGTCCGTGTGCCGAGATCATCGGCGTAGATGCAGATGCGCGCGTCCTTTCCCTCGCCCGACGGAAGATCTCGGCTGCCGGTCTTGAGATCGAGCTGCGGCAGGGAGTCGCTTCAGCGCTTCCATTCGCGGATGGCACATTCGACAAGGTCATTTCCAGCTTGTTGTTCCATCATCTCAATACCTTCAGCAAACTCCAGGCATTGCGCGAGTGTCTCCGCGTTCTGCGGGACGGAGGAGAGCTTTTCGTCGCAGATTGGGGGAAGCCAAGAACGCCAGCGGCGAAGCTGGGCTTCGCTGTTGTGCGCGCCTTGGACGGTTTCAATCCGACGCGAGACAACGCCGAAGGTAGGCTGCCCGACTTGATCGAAGAGGCCGGCTTCAGTCACGTGAAATCGGTTCGAAGCAAAGATGCTCCGGCCGGCACGATCGTACTGATTCGTGCCTCGCGAGCCAGATGATGCCATGGCAAAGCACCGTGAAGGCTGTGTTCTGGATCCAGGGGCCGTCGCCAGGCCAACATCGTCCGAACGCATCTTGAGCCTCTCGCGCATCCAGCAAAGGGCAACTGTTCTCAAGCACCAGAAGCGGGCAGCCATCGCCCGCGGCAAGAACAGTTGTCGTGGTGACGCGGCTGAACGTGTGCAATCCTGAACAGTCACACAATTGGGGAGACAGTATTGTGCAAAGTTGATACGGCTTTCGGACTTGTAACTTAAAGGGGGACCAACAATGGCGACACACACTGATCCTGTCTGCGGCATGAAGGTTGATGAACAGAAGGCAGCGGCACAATCGACGTACGAGGGAAAGACCTACTACTTTTGTTGCGCGGGCTGCAAAAGCAAGTTTGATGGCAATCCGAAGCAATACGCGAGTCAGCAGGCTGCGAGCTGAATCACGCTCGCCCCACAGACGCTTCCGAAGCCCATCCGCATCCGCATTAAGCGGCGTCAGCCGAGGTTGAGTCCGCCGATCAGGTCGGTGACCTTTGCCACGCGGTGCTCCACGCACCAGCGTTCCAGTCCGTTGACGATGTGCTCGGTGGCGCACGGGTCCCAGAAATTCGCCGTGCCCACCTCGACCGCGGCCGCGCCCGCGAGCATGTATTCGACCACGTCTTCCGGCGTGGTGATGCCGCCGATGCCGATCACGGGGATATCCACCGCGTGTGCCGCTTCATAGACCATGCGCAAGGCGATGGGCTTGATGGCCGGGCCGGAGAGTCCGGCGGTGATGTTCGAGATGCGCGGCTTGCGCGTTTCCGCGTCGATGGCCATAGCGACGAAGGTGTTGACCAGCGAGATGGCGTCGGCGCCGGCGTTCGCGGCGGCGTGTGCCATCATCGGGATCGAGGTCACGTTGGGCGAAAGCTTCACGATCAGCGGACGCTTCGAGGCGGCTTTCGCCGTTGCCACTACGTCTTCGAGCATCACGCGGTCGGAGCCGAAGCTGATGCCGCCGTGCTTGGTGTTCGGGCAGCTGACGTTCAACTCGTACGCGGCAATGCCATCGCCGTCGTTCAGGATGCGGATGGTCTCCTGGTAGTCCTCGCGGGTGTAGCCGAAGACGTTGGCGATGACCACGATGTTCTTGATGCGGTTCAGTACCGGAAGCTTTTCTTCGACGAAGGCGCGCGCCCCGATGTTCTGCAGTCCGATCGAGTTCAGCATGCCGGCGGCGGTCTCGAAGACACGCGGCGGCGGATTTCCGGCCATGGGCTCGCGCGAGAGTCCCTTCACCACGAAGCCGCCCAGCTTGGCCAGCGTGACGATGTCCTCGAACTCCACGCCGTAACCGAACGTGCCGCTGGCCGCGATGATGGGGTTCTTGAAGGGAATACCGCAGAAGCTCACGCTCAGGTCGCACACGGGCGGTTGCGGCACAGGCGCAGGACTTTGGCGGCTTTCGCGGCTTTGGCTCATTGAAAACAGTGTACGACAGGCAGGAAGGACCGCGTACTGAGTACCGAGTACCGAGGATTGCGTCTCATCATTTACATTAGTGCCTCATGCTCGACCTCGGGTTCGTCCGCGAACATCTCGATCTCGTCGAAAAGAAGCTGCGCGACCGCGGCCCCGATGCCGCACGCGTGCTCAGCGGATTCCTCGAACTCGATGCCGCGCGCCGTGCGCTCATCACCGAATCGGAGACCCTGAAGGCGAAGCAAAACAAGGCTTCGGAAGAGGTCGCGCGCCTGAAGCGCGAGAAGAAGGACGCCGCCGAGCTCATCGCCGCGATGAAGGCCCTGCGCGAGCAAGGCCAGGAACTGGAAAGACGTGCGGCGGAGAAAGATGACGAGCTGCGCAACCTGTTGGCCGGGATTCCCAACCTGCCGCACGATTCCGTGCCCGTGGGGAAGAGTCCGGAAGACAACCAGGAAGTGCGTCGCTGGGGCGCACCACCTGAATTCGATTTCCAACCCAAGCCGCATTGGGAACTAGGTGCGGAGCTCGGCGTTCTCGACCTCGAGCGCGCGGCGAAGATCGCGGGAGCTCGCTTCGCCGTCTACTGGGACATGGGCGCGAAGCTGGAGCGCGCGCTCGCCAACTTCATGCTCGACTTGCACACCCGCGAGCACGGCTACACCGAAGTGCTGCCACCGTACCTGGTGAATCCGGAGTCGATGTACGGCACCGGCCAGCTGCCAAAGTTCGAGGATGACCTGTTCCGCGTACCGCACCGCGAGAAGAACCTGTACCTCATTCCGACGGCCGAAGTCCCGTTGACCAACCTCTATCGCGACGAGACGCTCGACGGCGCGCGCCTGCCCATCTCGCTCACCGCATACACGCCATGCTTCCGCAGCGAGGCAGGCTCGCATGGCAAGGACGTCCGCGGCATCATCCGGCAGCACCAGTTCCAGAAAGTCGAGCTGGTCAAGTTCGCGCGTCCGGAGGAAAGCTACGATCAGCTCGAGAAACTCACCGGCCACGCGGAGACGGTGCTGCAAAAACTTGGCCTGCACTACCGCACCGTCACGCTTTGCACCGCCGACATGGGCTTCTCCGCCGCGAAGACTTACGACATCGAGGTCTGGCTGCCGGGACAGAACCTGTTCCGCGAGATCTCGTCCTGCTCGAACTTCGAAGCCTTCCAGGCGCGGCGGGCGGGCATCCGGTACAAGCCCGAGGGCGCCGGAACAAGGAAGAGTGAGTTCGTCCATACCCTCAATGGCAGCGGCCTGGCCGTTGGGCGCACCTGGCTGGCCATCCTCGAGAACTATCAGCAGAAGGATGGCTCGGTCGTTATCCCGGAAGTATTACGGCCGTACGTGGGAGCAGACAGGATCACGGCGAAGAAGTTCTAGAGATCGAGACATAACCATGTGGAAGACGATCAAGGGCTACATCGCGTGGGAGCACGAGCGCGGCAGCCTGCATTACGACGTGATGGTCACGGTGATCCTCGCCTTCATCTTCCTGGCACCGCTGTGGATCAACTTTAAGGACAAACCGATCGAGCGAAATCCGCATCAAACCAGAGTAGTCGTCCTTCCCGAAGAAAAAGGGCTTTTGGTCTACCAGATCGATGCTGCCGAGGTGCGCGGACAGGGCGATCAGGCCGTCCGCGAGAGCGCCCAGCGCGTGATCCAGCAGATCTCGAACTCCGAGGTCGAAGTGGTGAAGTGGGAGCCGGTATGCCGGCCAGGCTCGGGACCGTGCAATGCCGCGGCGGGTGAGCGCGTGACGGCGTATAAAGTATGGGCCAAGCCTTAGCCGGCCGGTAGTGCAGAGGCAGCGAAGCATGCAGATGAAGCAGCTCCGAAAACTCGGTTGCGTGATCGCGCTCGCCGTGATGGCGAGCGCCGCAGCAAGCGCCCAGAACCTGGACGCAGTGCTGAGCGCCATGGACCGCGCCGCCGCAAACTTCAGGTCCACCGAAGCCGACTTCACCTGGGACCAATACACCAGGGTCGTGAACGAGATCGACACCCAGAAAGGCAAAGTCTATTTCCGGCGCAACAACAAAGAGATCCAGATGGCCGCGGACATCGAGAAGCCGGAAGTGAAGGTGGTGGTCTACGCCGACGGCCAGGTAAAGATGTACCAGCCGAGGATCGACACGCTCACCGTCTACAACGCCGGCAAGAACAAAGCCGAGATGGAGAGCTTCATGGTACTGGGCTTTGGCGGCCGCGGCCACGATCTGCTGCCCAGCTACGACGTGAAGTATGCCGGCTCGGAGATGATCGACGGCGTGAAGACGGAGAAGTTGGAACTCGTTCCCAAGTCGCCAAAGACCAAGAACGTCTTCAACAAGATCGTGCTCTGGATCGACCCGTCGCGCGGCCTGAGCGTGCAGCAGCAGCTGTTCGCGAAAGAAGACTATCGGCTGGCAAAGTACTTCAACATCAAGGTCAACCAGAAGATCCCCGACGACGTATTCAAAGTGAAAACCACCAATCACACCAAGACGCTGACGCCGCAAGGCTGAAGCGCATCCTAATCCTAATGGACGCCGAGCCGGCCCGCCGCTCGTGTTTGGTGCTCCGGCAAGAAGCACGTGCCATATGCCATAACCCAGGGGACCCTCATGGGCAAACTCTTCGTGATTCCCAAAGCGCCGCAGCCGAAGCAGATGGACGAACGCTCGCCGGATCCGCGCTATCTTGAAGGCCAGCGCCTGCTGGTGGAAGCGATGAAATACCTGGCGCAGACCGACCCGCGGAA
Organism: Acidobacteriota bacterium; assembly: GCA_030774055.1. Classification (NCBI taxonomy): domain Bacteria; kingdom Pseudomonadati; phylum Acidobacteriota; species Acidobacteriota bacterium. The sequence goes on along the minus strand of JALYLW010000126.1, from coordinate 17,828 downwards.
GAACCGTCCTGCGATCTCATTGCTGAGCGAGCATTTCCGCACCCGCTTCCGCATGAGCGACAAGCCGCCGGCCTAGGCGGGTTGCGGCTCGTCTGTCTGCCGCGTTCGTCGTGCTGACCCCAGCCACGCTGCGGCAAACACGATGACCACGGGAAAGCACTCCAGCGTGTAGCGCGATTCCGCGCCCTCCAGCGTTCCCAGCAGCACGGTGCGAAACAGCACCCAGGTAAGCATCAGCCCCGCAAGCCGCACGCGCCGTGTGGCGGCGCCCATCACGGCACCTCCCACATACAGCAGGTTCAGCACGCCCAGCGCGATGCCGATGAGGGAATCGTGGGGGTCGTTCTCATAGTCCCACCAATGATTGTCGAGTGGCAGCAGCTCGGTGCGCGGCCGGAACCACATGTCAGCGGCGCGTAGCGCGGGCAGTTCCGCGTACTGGCGGAACCAATGTCCGGAGATGCGCTCGCGCGCGAGCGCGGCAAAGCGCGCGTCCAGCTCCGGGGACATCTGATGGTCGTCGGCATTGTAGTCGTCGAAGAGTTCCCGCGTCCGCCGGCATTGTTCCTCGGAATCGCAGGCGCGCGTGGGCAGCTTGTCCGGGTCGACTTCCTCGCCCGGAACCGTCCACGAGAACTCCTCGACCGAGACGTAATCGATGAGCCAGGTCTTGGTCCAGAGGAAATATCCGTAGGTCACGAACTCGCTGGGATCGTTGGCGTAGCGCGGCGCCACCGGCTGGAAGACATGGAAGACGCGCCAGTTGCGGACTGTCCACGGCACCAGCGGTCCGAGCGCTACGGCGGCCACCAGCACGCCGGCCAGGAACACGCGTTTCATTCCTCCGCGAACCGCACGCGAGCGCCCTAGCCGGACAGCAAAATACGCGCCCAAGGCGGCGAGCAGCACGCCTCCATCCGGCCGGAGGAAGATGCTTGCCGCCACTGCGGCGCCGCAGCCCGCCCACCAGCGCAGATCATCCTGGCCGGCGCATGCCCGGGCAGCGCAGTAGAAGGTGAGAGTGGTAAAGAAGATAGCGAGCGTCTCCGCGAGCGGCGTGGTCGCAGCGTTGGCGAAGAACGGACACAGCGCCGCCAGCGCGAACGCCCAGCGCGCGGCACGCTCGCCCACGAGGTCGCGCGCCAGCGCCGCGATCAGGAAGCAGGTTCCCAGGTCCACGGCGATCTGGGTGAGCAGCACAGCGTGGTAGTGCTCGATGCCGGCGAACAGCCAGACGAGCGCGATGAAGGCGGGATATCCCGGCAGGCGGATCAGCGACGGGGTCACGCGGCTGCCATCGCTGAATCCGAGCGTGTGGTGTTGCAGCAGGTTCTTGGCAAGCTCGCCGTAGATGAACGAGTCGCCCTCGATGAGCCGCAGCTTCCAGAAAAACAGCAGCCGCAGCCCCAGGGCGGCAGCGGCGAACAGCAGAAAGAAGATGCGATGACGGCGCAATAGTTCCCGCACGTCGCGAGTGTAGCGCGTTTGACCGTCAACCGGCAGCGACATACGATGAAGTGACTTCTGACATCCTGACTCCCTGACTTCTTAACGATGGCCAAGCAAGTCTTCTTCGATCCACAAAAAACGCGCTGGCGCCGCATGCGTCCGATATTCGACGCGTTGGCGGTGGGGATCACCCTGGTGTTCATCGTTTTTGTGTTCACCATCCTGCGCGGAGAAGATCTGCCGGCCCTGCTGCTCCCGCAGCAGAAAGCGGGATACCGGCCGTACAAGGAAAAGCCAAAGCACCGCGGCGCCGCCCACAAGGGCACGCATCGCAAGACGGCGACCGCGCCCTCGCAGGTCGTGCTCAACCAGGAGGAAGGCATCCGCGCGGCTTTCTACGTCACCTGGGACGCCGGCAGCCTGGTGTCGTTACGCGAGTACGCCAACCAGATCGACCTGCTCTATCCCGAGTGGCTGCACGTGCTCACGTCCGACGGCCGCCTCCAGGCGCTCGGCCCAGACGCCAAGCTCTTCGACGTAGTGAGCGCTGACGCAGGGAACCAGGACCAGGCACATTTCGTGGACGACAAGGTGATGAAGTTGCTCGCCGACGAGAAGGCGGACACCGAAGTCTTCCCGCTGGTCAACAATTTCGATCCGGTAGCCAAGCGCTGGATCGCCGACCTCGACGGCTTCCTCAACAGCGCGCAAGCGCGCGCCACCTTCCGCCGCCAGGTGCTGGCCTTCCTGGCGACCGACAAGTACCGCGGTCTCTCACTCGACTTCGAGAGTTTTCCGCCGACAGCGCAGCCCGGCTTTCGCGCGCTGGTCCAGGAGCTGGCACAGGACCTGCACGCGCGCGGCCTCAAGCTCTACGTGAATCTGCCCACCGGTGACAACGATTTCGATTACGCCTTCATCGCGCAGCAGGTCGATGGCATCGTGCTGATGGATTACGACCAGCACTCTTCCGAGAACGAGGCTGGCCCGGTCGCGGCGCAGGAGTGGTTCCTCGCCAATCTCGAGGCCGCGCTCAAAGTGATCCCGAAAGAAAAGATCATCTGCGGCATCGGCAACTACGGCTACGACTGGCCCACGCCGCCGAAGGGAAAGACGAAGGCGGCCGCCATCGACGTGAAGACCTATTCGGTGCAGGAAGCATGGCTGACCGCTAAGGAGTCCGAAGCCGAGGTCGAGCTCGATGGGGACACGCTCAACTCGCGCTATGCCTACCTCGACGAGCGGAACGTGAAACACGATGTGTGGTTCCTCGACGCCGTCACCGCACTCGACCAGATGCGAGGTGCGGGCCGCCTGGGCATCTCGACCTTCGCGCTCTGGCGCCTGGGCGCGGAAGACCGCTCACTGTGGAGTGTGTGGGACAAGCCCGGCGAGGCGGACGCGCCACAGAAGCTGAAGCTGGTTCCACCCGGGCACGACGTCGACCTCGAAGGCCACGGCGACATCCTGCGCATCGAACAACGTCCGGGGAAGGGCGCGCGCGATATCACTGTCACCGACGGCTTGATCACCGCGCAGCGCCTCACCGCGACACCCTCGCCTTACGTCATCCAGCAATATGGCGCGCGGCAGCAGCAGATCGTGCTCAGTTTCGATGACGGTCCCGACCCGCGGTGGACACCGCAGATCCTCGATGTGCTCAAGCGCGAGCAGGCCCCGGCGGTATTTTTCCTGATCGGCGGCGCCGCGCAGGACGAGCCGAGCCTGATGAAGCGCATCTACGCCGAAGGCCACGAGATCGGCAATCACACCTACACTCATCCCGACATCTCGAACATCTCGAAACGCTTCATGGCGATCGAGCTGAACCTCACCGAGCGGCTGTTCGCCGCCAAGCTCGGCGTGAAGCCGCTGTTCTTCCGTCCGCCATACTCTATCGACCAGGAGCCGGACGTGGACGAACAAGTGCGTCCGCTCGAGATAGTGCAGGACATGGGATATCTCACCGTCGGGTCGAAGATCGATCCCAACGACTGGAAGGCGAACCCGCATCGCACCGCCGAGGAGATCACCGCCAGCGTGGTCGAGGGCTTGACGCACAAAGCGAACCTGCAAGCGTGCACCGCCGCCGACCCGTGTGGGAACATCGTGCTGCTGCACGATGGTGGTGGCGATCGCCGCGAGACGGTGCGCGCCCTGCCGATGATCATCCACGAGCTGCGCGCTCGCGGCTACCAGCTCGTCTCCGTTGCGGAGCTGCTGGGCAGAACGCGCGCCGAAGTCATGCCGCCCATCTCCGCGAACGAGCGCTGGTCCGCGCAGGTGGATCGCTTTGCCTTCTGGCTTTACGGTGTGGGATGGGATTTCATCGTGCTCGTCTTCTTCGTGGGGGACGTGCTGATGACGGCGCGATTGCTGTTCATCGGCGTGTTCGCCATCTACGATCGCGTGCGCGGTTCCACGCTTCAGCCCGGCGCCGACGTCTTCCGGCCGGAGGTCGCCGTGCTCATCCCGGCATATAACGAAGCCACCGTCATCGAGCGCACCGTGCGCGCGGTGTTGCGCTCGAAGTATCCTCACCTGCGCGCAATCGTGATCGACGATGGTTCTACCGACGCGACCGCTGCGGTCGTGCGTGGGGCTTTCGCCGCGGAGATCGCCGGCGGCAAGGTCTTGCTGCTCACCAAGGCGAACGCCGGCAAGGCCGAAGCGCTGAATCTGGGCCTGGAGCACGTGCAGGAGGAGTTCTTTGTCGGCATCGACGCCGACACCGTGGTTGCGGCAGAAGCGATCACGCGCTTGGTCGAGCACTTTGTCGGTCCCAAGGTCGCCGCCGCCGCGGGCAACACCAAGGTCGGCAACCGCGTGAATATCTGGACGCGCTGGCAGGCGCTCGAGTACATCACCAGCCAGAACTTCGAGCGGCGCGCGCTCAACGTGTTCGGCGCGGTGAGTGTGGTGCCGGGCGCGCTCGGCGCGTGGCGCACCGCCGCGGTGCGCGAGGCGGGCGGATACCACACCGACACCGTGGCCGAGGATGCCGACCTCACCATGTCATTGCTGGAGCGCGGCTACAAGGTCGTCTATGACGACCGCGCGCTCGCCTTCACCGAGGCGCCCGACTCCGCCAGCGGGCTGATGCGCCAGCGCTTCCGCTGGTCATTCGGCATCTTGCAAGCGGTGTGGAAGCACCGCGGCGTGTTTGCGCGGCGCGGCACGCTGGGATGGATCGCGCTGCCGAACATCGTGGTCTTCCAGATCATGTTGCCGCTGGTCTCCCCGTTCATCGATGTGCTCTACGTGGTGGGCGCGCTTACCTATCTGTGGAACAAGATCCAGCATCCGGAGACGGCGAATCCCGCGACCATCGAGCGGCTCACGCTCTACTTCGTGCTCTTCCTGGTGGTGGACTTCATCGCGTCAGCCATCGCTTTTTCGCTGGAGCGGCGCGAGACCACGACGAAGAAGGATTTCTGGCTGCTCTCCCAGGTGTGGCTGCAACGCTTTGCCTACCGGCAGCTCTTCTCCGTGGTCTTATTCAAGACACTGAAGCGCGCTCTCGATGGACGTCCCTTCAACTGGGACAAACTCGAGCGCACGGCCGGGGTCAGCGAGCTGCACGCACAGCATCAGTAGCCGTGCAGGCCCCGCGGCGTCTGTTCTCGCCCCTGGTTTCTCCTTGTTACAATGAAGGGTTCCCAGGAGGTCCGTATGGCCACCGTTCAAGCTCCCAGCATCCGCACCGCACTTCGTACCGCACTTCCGGAAGGCGCATTCCACAACGAGCCGCTCACCGATTTCACGCGCGACGAGAACCGGCGCGCGATGAAAGAAGCGCTGGCGCGGGTGCGCGCCGAGCTGGGGCGCGAGTATGACCTGGTCATCGGCGGCGAGCTGGTGAAGACCTCAGGGAAGATCAAGTCGATGTCGCCGGCGGATCCAAGCGTGGTGGTGGGCATCCATCAGCGCGCCGAGCGCGAGCATGCCGAGCAGGCCATGCAAGCCGCGCTGGCCGCGTTCGAGAGGTGGAAGCATGCATCGCTCGAAGAGCGCACCGGGTTGCTGTTGCGCACCGCGGCGATCCTGCGCGAGCGCAAGCACGAGTTCAGCGCCTGGATGGTCTACGAAGTCGGCAAGAACTGGGCCGAGGCTGACGCCGATACCGCTGAGTGCATCGATTTTGCCGAGTTCTACGCGCGCGAAGCCGTGCGGCTCTCGCGCGTCGAGACTCCGGTGCAGTTGCCGGGCGAGCACGACCAGCTGCGCTACATCGCACTGGGAGTGGGCGCGGTCATCCCCCCGTGGAATTTCCCGCTGGCCATCATGGCGGGCATGACGATGGCGTCCATCGTCAGCGGTAACACCGTGATCGTGAAGCCCTCCTCGGATTCGCCGACCATCGCGGCAAGATTCTTCGAGGCCTTGCAGGAAGCCGGCATGCCCGATGGCGTAGTGAACTTCTGTCCCGGCGGCGGCAGCACCTTCGGCAACGCCGTTGTGGAGCATCCCAAGACGCGCTTCATCGCTTTCACCGGCTCGAAAGAGGTGGGACTCGATATCCACGCACGCGCGGCGCAGACCCACCCGGGACAGAGCTGGATCAAACGCACCATCCTCGAGATGGGCGGCAAGGATTCCATCATCGTCGAAGCCGACGCCAACCTCGACGCCGCCGTGGAAGGTGTGGCCGTCGCCGCCTTCGGCTTCCAGGGACAGAAGTGCTCAGCCTGCTCGCGCGCCATCGTGGACGAGAAGGTCTACGACGTGTTCGTGCAGCGCCTCAAAGACCGCGTGGAAAAGTTCAAAGTCGGTGAGCCCACCGAGAACTACGCCATGGGCCCGGTGGTGAATGAAGGCGCGATGAAGTCCATCTTGGAATACATGGAGCTCGGACGCAAGGAAGGCCGGCTGCTCACCGGCGGCGGCCGCGACACTGAGGCGGGCGCGGGCTACTACCTCAAGCCCACCGTGTTCGTGGACGTGGCTCCCACCGCGCGGCTGGCGCAGGAAGAGATCTTCGGACCCGTGCTGTCAGTGATCAGGTCGCGCGGTTTCGAAGACGCGCTGGCTATCGCCAACAACACTGAGTTCGGGCTGACTGGCGCCATCTACACCAGCTCGCAAGAGAAGATCGAGCGCGCCAAGCGCGACTTCCACGTCGGCAACCTGTACATCAACCGCAAGTGCACCGGCGCGATGGTCGGCGCGCATCCCTTTGGCGGCTTCAATATGTCGGGAACTGACTCCAAAGCCGGCGGTCCGGATTATCTCTACCTGTTCACGCAGGCAAAATCGATCGGAGAGAAGATCGTCTAGCGCTCTGGCCGGGCCGGGGGTATGGCGATTTGACTTTTGTCGCGTCGGGTAGCGAGAATACCTGCACTGCGGCCGGGGGTCGTTGGGGCCGCCACCTTTCGCTTCCCAGTGTTCCGGTCCCGAGGGGCCATTCCTATGGCGAAGATCCTCTGTGTGGATGACGAGCCGCACGTAGTCACCTTGAAGTGCGCGATCCTCGAAGCCGCCGGGCACGACGTGACTGCTTCGACCTCGGCTCACGACGCCATCCAAAAACTGCAGCGCGAAGAGTACGACGCGGTCGTCACTGACTGGCGCCTGGGCGATGCCAACGGACGCGCCGTCGTGCAAGCCGCGAAATCGCATTCCTCCATGCCGGTGGTAGTGGTCTCCGGCTACGTCGCCGAGGCCTTCCAGGCGGCCGAGCCACTGGCCGACCTTTATCTCGAGAAGCCGGTGAATCCGGAGGAGCTCGTCACCATCGTGAACGAGCTGCTGAAGAACGGCGACAAGGCTGCGACTCAGCCTTAATAAGCGGCGCACGACATCCAGCGACAACCCCCCGGACAGCTAACGCGGAAGAGGACATCTCTCTGCCCGGAATCTCCAAGTGGCGGTTGCTGCGACGCGCCGCGCAAAGCGGCCTAATTCTTTCCGGCGACCGCGGTGGAGGCGGCAGCCGCCTCTGCCAGGATGCGATGGTGGATGGTGAACAGCGCCAGCTCCAGGCGATCGCCCACGCCGATCTTGTCGTAGACGTTGCGCAGATAATTCTTTATGACCTGCTCGGTGGTGGCGAGGCGCGTGGCGATCTCCTTATTCTTGTAACCCTGTACTACGAGCGCCACGATCTTCAATTCCTTGGGCGTGAGCCGGTCGCGGACGCGCGCGCCGACCCGGTCACTCTCTTCCACTTCCTTGGCCACGGCGTTGTCTTGCACCCAGCTCTCGCCTTTCGAGACTTTGCGGATGCACTCCACCAGCGCGGCTCCGGTCACGTTGCGGTACACGATGCCGGCGGCGCCGGCACGGATGAGGTCAGCGGCGTTCTCGGGCTTGTCGGAGACCACCACGACCTGCGTCTTATTGCGTTTGGCGTCGGCCGCCACCTTGGCCATGTCCGGGACGATGGTGTCGGAGATCACCAGCACCCCGGCACGGAAGCGGTCGAGCGCCATGGTTACCTGGTCGGCATTCTGCGCCTGCGCCACGATGCGCAAATCGTCTTCCACCGCCAGCACTTTGGCTGCGCCTGCGCGGAAGATGGCTTGATTGTCGGCGAGGATGACCTTCAACGTCGCTCCCGTAACTTGCCCCGTTTGAATTTGTAGTCGTCGATCACGCATGCCAGGCCGCTCTTGCCCTCCGCGTCTTCCTTGCGCACCACGCGCCCGATGCAGCGCACCGTCACGTCGGTCTTGGTGCCCAGCACGTCCTTCGGCAAGCGGATATCGAAGCGCACCGCCGAGCCGATGCTCAATTTTGCGTCGGCCTCGAAATACACCCCCGCGGCGCTCATGTTTGCGGTGGTCCCGGAGTGCTTGCCGGTGGATGGAGACTGGATGGTGATCGGCAACTGCAGCGGAAAACGCTTGCCGGTACGCTCGTCGCGCAACTTGGGCCTCCTGCTATCCAGTCCGGGGAAGGGCGAAAGTGGTTATATCACGAATGAGTGAGTGAAAAGGCGGAAGGCAAGGCATGAAAGTAGTAGAGGACGGCCGACGGCCGTCCTCTCAGCAAATGCACCGAATCGGCGATGTCAGTCGGTGAGCAGGCCGGCGGCAAGATAGCCGAACGCGAGCCCGACCCGGCGCCAAACGCGTGCAGACCACAGGCGCCCCTAGAATCAGAGTTGCTGCGGCTAGAAAGCGCCGCCGCCGCCGCCGCCGAACCCGCCGCCGGAGGAGCCGCCGCCAGAGAACCCGCCGCCGCCCGAGAATCCCGACCCGCTGGATTCGGAGCGCGGAGCTGAAACGAAGTCGCGGTGCGCCTGGTCGGCCATGCCGCCCAGGTTGTTGGTGAACACGTAGGGATTAAAGTTCGTGTAACCCGGGCCGTAGCCCTGGTACCACTGCGGCGGCGTCTGCAGGATGCCCTCGAACTTCTTCGACCACTGATGTTCCACTCCCAGCGCCATGGCGAACGGCAGAAATTGTTCGAAGGTGTTTGGCGGCATGCGCTTCAAGCGGTCGGCGTCCACGCGTGTCATGAACTCCTGGAAGCCGAGCACGCTGATGTATGTCCTCTGCCCGGCAAACGTCTTCGCCGTCATCTTGCGACCGAAGAGCCACACGATGACCAGCGCGGCCACGATCGAAAGTATCGCCACGAACCCGGAATCAGCCACGTTGGTGATCCCCAGCACCTGCAGCGCGACGAAGGGTGCGGCGATGAGCACGATCCCCAGCATGCGCCACATGTTCGCCTGCTCAGGATTCACGCTGTAAACCTTCTTCGCCTTGAGTGCCGTAAGGATGTCTTGCTTGAGCAATGGCACCACGGTGTAGAAGTGATTGCGCAAGCTGGAGAGCGTTATGCTCTGGCCGGCCTCTGCCCCTACGAACAGATTGTTCAAGAGCGTCCGCTCGTGGGGGGCCAGCACTCCCCACTCGCTCCCTGGCTTCAACAGGTGGAATACGTAATCTTTGCTGGTGAACAGCAACACCTTGTCCTGCTTCTCTTCGATCTTGATGTAGCCGCGCACGGCCAGGTCCACGATGGTGGATGTGATATCGCGCGGGTCGACCGAATCGTCGACCAGGGCGCCCACTTCGGCGGGCGTGTAGCCTTTAGGCGGCTCGTACATCGCCGCAACCGAGAGTCCAATCTCCGGCTCGCGGCCCTTCCACCACCACAGTGCGAACATAACGAGGAATGCCGCGAGGGGCAGCAAGACGATGGGATTGCTGCGCACGAACGAGACCGCTTTGCTCAGCGTGGACGGCTCATGCAAAATGCCTTTGGGGACGTAGACATCGATGGTCAGCCCGCCGCGCATGGGTAGCGGGTTCGTGGTCTCGAACACGGCCACGGTTCCAACCAACTTTGCGGTGGCTTCCTGGTCGTGCGAGCCGTAGACGCCGGTGAAGGCCTGCACCCGCAGTTGCTCAGCAGCCTTCCCGGGGAAGCTGACGAGAGCAGCGGCGTGGTCGATGGGCACCGGCCAGTCGTTGCCGGTCACGTTCCAGTAAAACTCGTCGTGGTCAGGGAAGTAGCGCACCGCATTCGGCACGGTGTAGGTGATCTGCACGACCTTGGTGGTGTCGGCCGCACCAGGGACGTAGATCTTCAGCCGGCGCTCACCACTGCCAGTGTGGGTTTCGTAGGTCAGTGGGCTGCCGTACTGATCGGTCACGCCGGTGACCTTGAGGAAGAGCGAGTAGTTCGTGCCGTTCGGTCCGGGATATTCCACCGGGATGTTGCGGTAGATCCCATTCCATTGTCCGATGAAGACGAGCGTGATCTTTTCCGTGACGCTGGTCTCGCCATTCTCGGAGACGATGATGTTGGAAGTGAAATCGGAGATGCGCCAACTACGCGCTGCCGCCGGCACGCACCAGGCCAACCATAACAAAGACAGGACGAGGAGCTTCCCTCTGCGGAAGAAGCAGCTGCGAGGGCTGGCGAGTGCCGCCATGACTAGAACTTTACGGCCACGTTCTCGCGCTCGGCAGCAGCGACCTCGAAGAACTGCCGTGGCGTGAAGCCGAACATGCCGGCGATGATATTGGATGGGAAGCTGGCGATCTTGGTGTTGAGATCGCGCACCACCGCGTTGTAATAGCGGCGCGATTCCTGCAGCGCGGTCTCCACCTCGTTGAGCGCGTTCTGCAGGCTTTGGAACTGTCCCGACGCCTGCAATTGCGGATACTGCTCTGCCACCGCGAACAAGCTCTTCAGCGCCAAGGTGAGCTGACCTTCGGCCTGGGCACGATCTGCCGGCCCGGTGGCCTGCATCGCCATGGAGCGGAACTTGGCGACGTTCTCGAACGTCCCTTTTTCGTGCGCGGCATAGCCCTTCACCGTCTCGACCAGGTTGGGGATAAGGTCGTGGCGACGCTTGAGCTGCACGTCGATGTCGCTCCACGCGTTGTCCGCCCGCACCCGCAGTTGCACCAGGCTGTTGTAGGTGGCCGCCACCAGCACCACCGCGCCGACCACGATAACCAGCAGCAGGATCAAGCCCATTGTGACCTCCGGGGATGAGCGAGAGAGGATTCGGAAGGTACCATAGTGGTCGGAGCCGAGCAAACCAGCAGGACGATGTACGTTGGTAACCGCGGCGGTTTGACGGCCCGCCCGTCCACAGTCTGACACGAGGTGTTGCCTGGGCCCCACGCTCTCGCCACGCCTCGTTCTTCTTTGTGCGCTATTTTCGCGGCTTTCCGATTGGCAGCGCGACTGCACTATCCCCATCAGGAGGGTGGGGCGAGCGAGTTTTTTTGCTAACGGTGCGGTGGTGATTTACAGTCCCCTTCGCTCCTCCTCACAACCTGCATGGTCGCAACGGCAATGTCCCGAAGAGCATGGGCCCTGCTGCTCGCCGTCTCTCTGGTGCTCACGGCAGCAAGCGCGCTGGCCTTCCATCGCCGCAGCCTGCTTCGCAACCCTGGCCCGGTCCGTTTAGAGGTCGAGCCCGCCACGCTCACCCTGCCCGCCGACGGCGCCTCGGTCGCGCGCCTGATCATCCGTCGTAGTGACGGTGCTGCGCTAGAACCGAGAGACCTTCGCGTGGTCGTTAATGTGATCGGCAACGCAAACGGCCTGAGCGGCGGCAATGGAAGCGGGAGCGAACGCGTGCGCATCTCGCTGGCTGCCAGCGGCGACGCCGTCGAGGCCGCGCTGCTTCCCGGCGTGCTGCCCGGAAACGGCCAGCTTCGCTTTGAAGCCGCCGCGTTGCCGCCGGCGAGAGTCGGCTTGCAGCTTGCGCCGGCCTTCGACGACCGCTTCCGCGACGGCACGCCCGACTTCATGCGGCTCGACTCACCCGCCGACCGCGACGCCTTCCGTCGCTGGTTCACGGAGATCGCCGAGTATCAAGCCCTGCGTAACGACGCCGCGCCCGCCGAGATAGCCGACTGCGCCGCACTGCTGCGCTACGCCTATCGCAACGCGTTGCACGCGCACGACGCGGCATGGCTGGAAGAGACGCGCATGGCCGCCATCGGCGGAGCCTCCGTCGGGAAGTATTCATATCCCTTCACACCGCTGGGCGCATCGCTGTTCCGGGTAAAGCCCGGCGCCTTCCGTGCCGAGGACTTGGACCCCGGTTTGCAGCGGGACGTCCAACGGGACGTTCGGCGGAAAGCCAGCTTTGCCGAGTTTGCTGACGTTTACACGCTCAAAGAGCGTAACTCATACTTCGTGAGCCGCGACCTGCGCGAGGCGCGTGCCGGTGACCTGCTGTTCTACCGCCAGCTCGAGCAGCACTCTCCCTTCCACTCCATGGTCTTCGTAGGACGCAGCCGCCTGGCCGACGCCGGCGAAGACGTGATCGTCTACCACACCGGCCCGATCGACGGTCTACCCAAGAAGAAGCCGGGCGAGATGCGCCGCGCCACCGTCACTCAGCTTTTGCAGCATCCTGATCCGCGCTGGCGTCCGCTCGCCGGCAACCGTAATTTTCTGGGCGTCTACCGCTGGAACATCCTCCGGGAGTCATACTGATGCGCCGATTATTGCCGCGCCGCTTGCTGATCGCCTGCTTCCTCGTGTTCTCCGCGCTCACCGTTTTCGCGCAGGAGCAGCATCCGTATTTCTCGCTCAGCAGCGAGCGCACCTTTCTCCCCGGCGAGAAGCCGACCATCCGGGCGTACGCGCGCGATGTCGACGTGCTCGAGTTTCGCGTCTACCACGTGAACGATCCGGAAAAATTCTTCTCGCAGTTGAAGAGCGTGCACAACTTTGGCGAGGCGCGGCACACCGAGGAGCGCGAGCAGATCGAAGAAAAGAGCTGGCTGGAACGCTTCCACGACTGGAAGCGGAGCCTGTGGCGGGCCATCCGTGATTTCTTCCGGCGGCAATTCTCCAGCGACTCGCGCTCGCTCATCCGGCAGAAGCAGGCGGAGAAGCAGAAGAGCACCCGCATCGGCCAAGCCACGCTGTTCGCGCAGGTCCCAGTGCTGAACTCCAGTCAGCTGATGGCGCGCTGGCGGCAGGAGGTCCCGCCGAAGTATTTCTCCGAGACGCAGGAGATCCCACTCGACTCGCTCAAGGGAGGCGTCTACGTGGTCGAGGCCACCGACGGACACTTGCGCGCCTACACCGTCGTGATCGTCAGCCAGATGGGGCTGATCACCAAGTCGGCCTCCGGACAGGTGTTGGCCTTTGCCGCCGACCGCAAGAGCGGCGCCCCGATCGAGGATGCGACCGTGGTGATCTGGTCGCACGACAAAGAGATCTTTCGCGGCAAGAGTGATGACCATGGACTCGCGGAAGCCAAACTCACCGCATTGGGTGGCGAGAGCTACGAGAACACGTGGGTGCTGGCCACGTACGGCGACGACGTTGCCATCGTCGCGCCCTACTCCTTCAACCTGAGCAGCGATCCGTGGCGCGATTGGGCGGGATACATCTACACCGACCGTCCCGTCTTCCGTCCGGGACACACCGTCCACTTCAAAGCCATCCTGCGCGAGCGCGAGGGTGAGAGCTGGCGCATCCCGAAGATGAAGGAGGCACAGGTCGTTCTCGAAGATCCCACCTCGAAACAGGTCTACCAGAAGACGCTGCCACTCGACGGCATGGGCACGCTGCACGGCGATTACGACGTTCCCGCGAACGCCGCGCTCGGCTACTACTCCATCACCGTCCGCACGCCTGCCGGTTCCTCGATGAATGGCGGCTTCCATGTCGAGGAGTACAAGAAGCCGGAATATGAAGTGAAGGTCACGCCCGACAAGATGCGCGTGCTCGAAGGCGAATCAGTCACCGCGACCATCGAGGCACGCTACTACTTCGGCGAACCGGTCGCGGGCGCCGAGGTCACGTATGTCGTCCACACCATGCCGTATTGGTCGCCTTACATCGATCGTTACGAAAACGAAGACAGCGGGATGAGCGCCGGCGAGGAAGGCGGCGGCGAGGGCGACGAGGGCGATGGCTACGAGGCCGGCTACTACGGCGGCGAACAGGAATCCGAACAGAAGGGCAAGCTCGATGCCGACGGCAAGCTGCGCATCAAAGTGCCCACCCGCGTCGATGACCGCAAGCAGGACGTGCGCTATCGCATCGAAGCGCGCGTGATGGATGCCGCCAACCGCGAGATATCCGGCGCGAACTCGGTGATCGCCACTTACGGCGACTACCAGATCTCGGTGCGTCCCGACAGCTACGTCTACCAGATGAACCAGAGCGCGCGCGTGAATGTGGTCGCGCGAGATTACGACGGCAAGCCGGTCAAGACCACCGTCCACCTCGAGCTGCGCCGCTGGGCGTGGCAGGGGAAGGGGCGCGAGCAAGTGCCGCCGGAGCAGGCACAAGACGTCACCACCGGCGCCGACGGCAATGCCGTCGCCACCTTCCACGTGACCACTCCTGGCAGTTATTGGGTGGAGGCGCGCGCCAAGGCGACGCAGAATCGCGACCTGCGCGCCACCGGATATCTCTGGGTCGCTGGACCCGGTGAGCAGTGGTGGGGGGCGGAGAACCGCCAGATCAAGCTCATTGCCGACAAACCGAAGTATCAGCCCGGCGATACGGCGCACGTTCTCGTGCTCAGCGGCATGCCGCACGCGTATGCGCTCGTCACCACCGAAGGACGCGACATCCAGAGCAAGCGCATCGTCGAGCTCAGGTCGCCGAGCGAGACCATCGACGTCCCCATCACCAGCGACAACCAGCCCAACATCTATCTTGCGGTCGCTTTCCTCGCCGACAATGCTTTGTACCAGGCGGCGAAGAACCTGAAAGTCCCCGCCACCGACAAGCAGTTGCGGATCGAGATCTCGCCGACCAAGGAAACGTTCACGCCCGGCGAGAAAGCCAGCTACGTGATCAACGTGAAGGACTCTTCCGGCAAGCCGGTGCAAGGCGAGTTCTCCATCGGCGTGGTGGATGAGGCCATCTACGCCATCAAGCCAGATACCTCGGGCGACATGATGCAGACCTTCTTCGGCTCGGTGTACAACGCGGTCTCGACCGAGTCGTCGCTCACTTTCTACTTTTCCGGACAGGCGGGCGAGAAGCCGATGCAGCTCGCCAACCGCACGGCGAATTATTCCCAGCGCGCGCTGGCACAGCTGAAGCCCAACGAGACGCTGGTCGCGCCCAAGATCCGCAAGAATTTCCCGGACACCGCTCTCTGGCAGCCCGACTTCCGTACCGACGCGAAGGGATTTGCCATCGCCAACCTCGTCTTTCCGGACTCGCTCACCACCTGGCGCGCCACCGTGCGCGGCATCACGCTCGATACCAAGGTGGGCAGCGCCATCAATCGCATCATCGTGCGCAAGAACGTGATGGTGCGTCTTGCTGTGCCGCGCTTCTTCCGCGATGGCGACGAGGTCGTGATCTCCGTGCTGGTGCACAACTACCTGAAGTCGGGAAAATCCGCGCAAGTGTCGCTCGACGTCTCCGGCCTCGAAGTGATCGGCGGCAGCACGCAGACGCTCACCGTTCCCAGCCGCGGCGAGGTCAAGGCTGACTGGCGCGTGCGTGCGGGCAAGATCCGCAAGGCCGTGCTCACCGCCAAGGCGCTCACCAATGAAGAGTCAGACGCGATGGAGCTCACGCTGCCGGTGGTGCCTTACGGCGTGAAGCTTGCCGACGCCAACTCCGGCGCCATCACCACGCCGCAAGGCCGCGCCGAGTCCACCATCAACTTCCCGGCGCAGACGGACGCCTCCGCGCACGCGCTCGAGGTCAACATGACGCCCTCGGTCGCGGGCAGCATCTTCGGCGCGCTCGATTACCTGACCAGCTATCCCTACGGCTGCACCGAGCAGACGATGTCCAGCTTCCTGCCCGACATCGTGGTGGCGCAGGCGATGAAAGAACTCAAGCTTGAGACCAGCGTGAACTCGCCCGAGTTGGAGAGGAAGATCCGCGCCGGCCTCGACCGCCTCTACGACTTCCAGCACGACGATGGCGGCTGGGGATGGTGGAAGGAAGACGAAAGCCACGTCTTCATGACCGCGTACGTTGTCAGCGGACTCGCGCAGGCACGCGGCGCCGGCTATGACGTGAAGGCGGGAGCTATCGAGAATGGCAAGAACTGGCTGCGCGGCTCGATCGCGAAGTATCCACGCATGCGCCCCGACCTGCACGCCTACGTGCTCTACGCGTTGGCGGCCGCGGGCGAGCGCGATCCCAAGATGGTGGAAGCCGTATGGGAGAAGCGCGAGCGGATGAATACCCAGGGCCTCGCCTTCCTCGGCCTCGCGTTGCATGCCATCGGCGACATGCGCGCCGCGCAGATCGCCGACCGCGTGGAAAAGCAGGCGACCGTGCTGCCCGCAGAGGTCTATTGGAGCGCCGACTTCGATTACCTGATGGAGTTCCGCGCCGACGATGCTGCCGAGACCACGGCCTACGCCGTCCGGCTGCTCAGCCTGATGAAGCCAGACAGCCCGCTGCTTCCCAAGGCCACGTTCTGGCTCATCAGCCATCGCAATGGCGGCTACTACTGGGATTCGACCAAGCAGACCGCGATGGTCGTCTTCGGACTCACCGAGTATCTGCGCGTGAGCCGCGAACTCGACGCCAACTTCGATGCGGCCGCGCTGGTGAATTCGAAGCAGGTCGCCGCAAAACACTTCAGCCGTGCCGACGTCTTCGATCCTTCGGCGCAACCGCACGTCAGCCTCGGTCCTGAGCAACTGCAACCCACGAGCAACAATGTGCTGTTCACCAAGTCGGGCGCGGGCCGCCTCTACTGGTCCACGCGCGCCGAGTACTACTCCACCGATAAGCGCATGTTCCAGTCGAACAAGCTCTCACTCAACATCACGCGCGATTACTTCCGCCTGGCGCAGGTGACGGAGAAGGGCAAGATCGTCTACGACCTCGTGCCGCTTTCCGGCGAACTGCATCCCGGCGATGTGCTCGCGGTGCGGCTCACCGTCAGCGGTTCCGAGTGGCGCTACCTGATGATCGAGGATCCCATCCCCGCCGGCGCCGAGTTCCTGCAAAAGGACAGCCTCTACGAGATCCGCAACCGGCCCAGCTGGTGGGAGAGTTACTGGTCGCGCCGCGAGTTCCACGATGACCGTGCCGCCATCTTCCAGACGTACTTCGATGGCGACCGCGCGCCGCACCATTACTTCTATCTGCTGAAGATCGTGAACCCGGGCAAGTATCGCGTGAGCCCGGCCTCGGTGCAGCCGATGTATCAGCCTTCGATCATCTCGACCACCGACGCTGCCACCGTGGAGGTGAAGTGATGTCGCTCGCCATCGTCCGTGATTCGCTTCGCGCCACGGCCCGCCCGCGCCTGCTGTGGCTGGCGGAGTTCGTGCTCAACCCGCTCTTCTTCGTGCTCTTCTGGTTCTGGCTGCTGATCCCGGAGAGCGGTGTGGGACAACTGCTGCTCAGCTTCACGCTCGCCGCGCTAATCGCCGTCGGCTTCCTTACGCTGCTCGGCGCCACGCTGTCTTGGTATCTCGATCATCACGCCGGCGAAACCCCGACGCTGCGCTCTGCTTTCGGCAAAGGCTTGCGCCATTTCGTCTGGCTCGCGATCTGGGGATTCGTGCCGCTGGCCGTCTGCCGGCTCCTCGAATGGGCGGAGAGCTATCAGTACCAGCTGCCAACGTATATCCGCTCGTCGCTGCCGGCGGGGATGCGCGCACACATCTCGGAGGCCCAGCTGCTCTGGCTCTACCTCTTTATCCTCGCGGTGCTCTTCTGGGTGGTGACGCTCGCCGTCTGGCTGCCGCCCGCGGCGCAGCTAGCGGCGCGCGGCTTTCGCGGATTCGGGCGCGAAGGATTTCGCGCCTGGGGACGCTCCCTACGCAGCCTGCAGTACTGGTTGCTCGTCGCATTCACCGCTCTGCTTGGCGTGTGGCTGCCCACGCTGCTGCTGGACTGGAAGCTGAAGCAAGGGACAACGTTCGGCGTGGAGATGACCAGCCTGATCGGGCGCCTCGCGCTCGCCTACGTGCTCGCGCTCTGCGCCTGGATGC
>JALYLW010000125.1 GCA_030774055.1 Acidobacteriota bacterium | reverse complement strand
CTTCCAACCCGTTCCCCTCCAGCACCTGATTGCCTAGACAATTAATCGCGTCGCAAAGAAAAGGTCACCCGCCGCAGAAGAAAAGCGGCCGCTTGTGTCGGCCGCGCGTGCGCATCTTCGCCGCCATGGTTCAGAGGGCTTGCGACTTTGCTTAAGGCGCCGGCTTCCACTTCTCCAGGAACGCGACCAGGTCTTCCGGGCCGAGGGCGCGCGCCTTCTCGAACTCGC
Organism: Acidobacteriota bacterium; assembly: GCA_030774055.1. Lineage (NCBI taxonomy): Bacteria > Pseudomonadati > Acidobacteriota > Acidobacteriota bacterium. The sequence continues at coordinate 23,512 of JALYLW010000125.1, read as the reverse complement.
CATTGCGTTGGCTGTAGAGCAGCTTGCCGCGCGCGTCGAGCACGGCGACGCCGGGAATCCCTTTCGCCATGGGGACGTCGTACTTCGTCATCAGGTCCTGATTCCGGTCGCCCTTGCCAATGTCTATGTGGACCACCTTGAAACTCCGCTGGAGCAGCGGCGCCACGTCGGAACGCTCGAACGCTTTATCCAGCACGTGGCAGTCGAAGCACCAGTCCGCGCCAAACACCACCAGCACGCGCTTGTGTTCGCGCGCGGCCGCGGCCAGCGCCGCCGCGATGTTCTGCTTCGCGTTGGCGTCCGCCGGATAGAGCGAGTGCTTCTCGAGCGGCTGCTCGAGACGCGCCGTCTCGGTGCGTTGCGTTCCGGCGATCTGCCATGCGCCGTGGTTACTTGCCCACAGTTGTGCTTCGTTCACATAGAGACGCTTGCGGCCGGGCATCACCAGCATCGCCGTGAACACCACCTGTTTCGCCTTCGCGCCGGCCACCGCTTGCACCTTGGCGATCTCGAGCGCGATCGAGCGCAGGCCCTTGGACTTGAGCCCGGACCAGAATGCGATCTCGTCCTTTGGATCTGAGGTCTTGCCTTGCGGCGACTGGAAGCTGGCGCGCGGATCGGGGAGGTAGATGCGCCCCAGCGCGGCGGCGTCGCCGGCGAGCACTGCCTTGCGCCACGCTTCGAGCGGCGCAAAGTCTTCCGCGGCGCATGCGGTGGTAGCGCCAGCGCTGAGGGCAAGCAGCACCAGCAGCACAGGCATTCGCAGCATTCGCGTCATTGCGTTACCTCCCAGAGTCACGCCCCAGTTTTACGTGCCTCAGGCAGCCCGTTGTCTTAGGCGCCGTACCCTCGGAATCCGCAGTATAGACCGACTGGTCGTATCCCTCTCGTAACCTCTTCTCAGGCCTTTTCCCTATTGCTTTCCCCGCCCAGTGCTCTAGAATCCGCCGAGTCACTCCCCTTAGAACATTTACTGAGTGATAACTACAGTAGGCTCTCCGGCGATAGTGTCTATGCCAGAGTTGCTGCTGGTGGCGAGGCCTCGGTATCCAGTCGATGCGTAAAACGATCCTATTGCTGGCGTTGCTCGCGTTCCTGTCCGACCTGCCACTGCTCGCCGCGGTGAAGAACCCACCCTTGCGCGCCGGCAACCGCAACCTGCAAAGGCAGCGCAAACTGGGGCACGCGCGCCACCTGCGTTCCACCGGACGGCACTGGCGCCTGCGCCGCATCTTCCATATCCCCTGGTCGCCGGTAAAAGGGTCGCGCGAATCGCTGCTGCGGCAGAACGAGCGCACCGACGAGCTCGAGCGCATCCAGGATGACGACCAACTCACCGAACTGACGCAGAGCGGTGCGCTCATCGAGCTGCCCAGCGGACGCACCGTCGGTGTGGCCGGCAACCTGCCGGAAGATCGGCGCTACTGCCGTCCTTGGACCCGCACTTTCGTGGAAGACTTCGCGCGCGATTTCTACGATCAGTTCCACCAGCCCATCACGGTGACCTCCGCGGTGCGCACCGTGGCGGTGCAGAAGAAGTTGCGCCGCCGCAACCGCAATGCCGCTGACATTGACGGCGAACTCGCCTCCCCGCACCTCACCGGCGCCAGCATCGACGTGGGCAAGCGCGGCATGAGCAAAGCACAGCTCAAGTGGTGCCGCGAATACTTGCTCGAGCAGCAGAACCGTGGCTCCATCGACGTGGCCGAGGAATTCCGCCAGCGCGTCTTCCACATCACCGTCTATAAGGACTACGACCTTTCGAAGGTGCGTGACGCTTCAGCGGCCGATGCCGGCGACGCGAACGCGCCCGGCGATCCCACCGTACCGGCGGCGAACGGCCCGCAGGCGCCCCCCACCGGCGAGCAAGACCAGCCTCGCTAAGCGCGGCGCCGTTGCTTCCGCCCGCCTCCATTCCCATGCTTTTTCCCGCCGCGGATTTTGCCGGGCTCGCGCTAAACATTTATGATGAGCGGCTTATGGCGGTCGCTTCCAGCTCGCCGAACCCCAAAGTCAGCCCCGCACGCGTAGCCGTATTCCACATCGATGCTCCCGCCGAAGCGGTGGTGCGCGAAGCCTTCAAGCAGTTCAACATCGAGACCGTTCGCGTGGAAGGCGACATCAGCCAGCGGCTGTTCAAAGAGAAGTTCGAGGCCTGCGTGGTGCCACTCGATCATCCTGAAGCCACCGCGATCCTCGAAGCCGCGCGCAGTTCGCCTTCGAATCGGCGGCTCGTCATCTACGCCATCGCCGCCGATTCCGCCGAGACGCTGCGTTTCTCCAAGCACGGACTGAACGTGGTGCTGCCGCGTCCGCTCGATCGGCAGGCAGCGTTGCGGGCGGTGCGTGCCAGCCATCTGCTGGTGCTGCACGAGCTGCGCCGCTACGTTCGCGTGCCCGTGGTGGTCGAGGTGAAGCTGGAGAGTGAGCGGGGCTCGAAGCTCACCGCCGCTACCATGGAAGTCTCCGGCGGTGGCATGTCACTCTCGACCGCGGGGAAAGCGATCTCGGGCGAAAACGTGACGGTCACGTTCGCGCTGCCCGCCGCTTCGAAGCTTGGCGGTTCGAAGGTCAATGACGCGAAGGTCACCGCGCGCGCCATCGTGTGCTGGGCGCGGGTGTCGGATGACCGCCTCGGCGAGATGATGTTCGGCATCCGCTTCCAGGCCGACGACGATCGCCGCTTCGCGGTGAAGGAATGGATCGAAGCCTACCTCGATATGTAGATCGGCGATAGGTAAGAAGTCAGCCGTGCGTCCGCTAAACTAGACTGTGCCGCACGTTCCCATCCCGCACGCCGTCTTGTTGTTCTTCGCCGCGGTCGTGGCCGGAGTCATCAACTCCGTCGCCGGCGGCGGCGGGTTCATCACCTTTCCCGCACTCGTCTTCGCCGGCATTCCTGCCGTCAACGCCAACGCCACCAGCACGGTCGCGCTCTGGCCCGGGACGGTCGCCTCCTCCGGGGCCTACCGGCGCGAACTTCAGCACAAGACGCAATGGCTGGCGATGCTGCCGCTGCTCATCGTGAGCCTTTTCGGCGCCGTTGCCGGCGCGATGCTGCTGCTGCGAACGCCGCAACACGTCTTCATGCGCATCATCCCCTGGCTGCTGCTCGGCGCCACGCTGCTGTTCATCTTCGGCGGACGCATCTCGCAGTTCATCCGCGCGCGCATGCACCAGCACAAGCGGGCGGACGCGCTGCATCTCGCCGGCATCACCATCCTGCAGCTCGTCACCTCGGTCTACATCGGATACTTCGGCGCCGGCGCCGGCATGATCATGCTCGCGCTCTTCGCGCTCATGGGGATGGAGAACATCCACAACATGAATGCCTTCAAGACGGTGCTGGCGAGCGTGGCCAACGGCGTGGCCGTCATCACCTTCATCTTCGCTGGGGCCGTCGCTTGGCCGCAGGCGGTGCTGATGATCGTGGGCGCGGCCATCGGCGGATACGGCGGCGCTTACTTCGCGCAGAAACTCGACCCGGTCGCGGTGCGCCGCATCGTCATCGTCATCGGCCTCGCCATGACGGCGTACTTCTTCCTCCATCCGCAGTAGCCTGGGCCAAGCGCACACTGATCCCTGACGGTCGCGCGCGCGTGCGCGTTCAGTCTTGCAGGTAGGCGTTGAGCCGCCGGGAATCTATTTCCAAAACGCCGTTATAGTGGATGTAGCCCTTCTTCCGAAACGCGTTCATGAAAGCGCTGACTCGCGAGCGAGTGGTACCGACCATCTCCGCGAGCACGGTTTGGCTGAGCGGGGTGGTGGAGGGTTCACCCTTCGGTCCCGGGGTCACGCCCTTGTTCTGCAAGAGGAATCCGCGCCAGGCGTCGCTCGCTGTAGTTGAGGAAGTGATCGGCCAGGTCGGCCTTCAAGCGGACCGCCTGTGCCAGCAGCCAGTCGATGAAAATGGCTGCAAACGCCGGGTCGCGAGCGAGCTCGCGACGGAAAGCGGCTTTTTCCAGGCGAGTGATTGTGGACGTGCCGACAGAGATCGCCGTCGACATGCGGTGCAGCTCTCGTCCCAGGCAGCCTTCCCCAAAAAGATCACCCTTATAGAGGACGGCAAGCACGGCTTTCTTGCGACGGTGCTTGGAGCCCATCGTGAGTTTCACCATGCCGTTTTGGAGGAAGAAGACGGCATCGGCGGGACCGCCTTGTGAATAGATGGCTTCTTTGTCGCGGTAGGCCCGAATGCTTCTCCCGGGGCCGGCCTGTTCGAGGAATGCCGCGGGGCCGGGCGGGAGCGTACGTTTCGTCCTGTTTGCCATTCGGGTCTTCTCGCACGATCAAGTCGAGAAACTGGCCAGCTGCCGGCAAGCGTAGCTGCAATGAACCAACTCGTCTAGATGTTCAAGTTTGAACAGCCCGCAGGGCGAGGAACTTCGGGCAAAACCCGCCCCATCGGAGCAGTCACGGTTTAGGCGGGCTTGGTGCTCAGCCTGGTCGCCACCAACACGTCCAAGAATGTGGCGCAGGCGTGGATGGTCCCTGAGATCGCCATGAGCGCCGCCGTCAGAAGGGAGTACTTCTCCGCGACCGACTCCAGACGGGCACTTACTTTTCGTAACTGATTCGCTTGTATGGTGAGAACTTTGGCAGGCATCGAACCGACCTTTCCACGCGGCTAAGGGCGAGACGACTTCAGATGGGCTGCCTTAGTTCAGATGACCTGAATGAGGAGGAGAGCTTCACCTCAGTCTTGAATATATCATAATGATTTATTTCTGTCAAAACACATATCTGTAGGAAGAGGAGCAGGTCAGAACGGGAACAGGTACGACACTTTCACGAACACCTCGTTGCCCAGGTCGGCGCGGTCGAGCGGAGACGTCCGCTGGTGGTTGTAGCCGAGGTAGAAGGCCGAGCGCGCGGTAAAGTCGTAAGCGACGAGCGCGTTCACGTTGATGTCGTTGCCGTGCTTGTCGTCGCCGTATTGTGCCAGCACGCGGGCGCGCCACTTGGGCGTGAACTGATAATTGATGCGCGAGATGAGGAAGCGCCGGTCCTGGTAGAAGGCGCCGTCGAGCAGATACTCGCGCGCGAGCACCCCGGCGAGCTGCCATTTCATGTGCGCGCCGAGCCGGGCTTTCACGCCCACGTCCCAGCGGCGCTGGAAGCCGTGAAAGTTCTCCTCGAACTGCACGAACTTGCCGCTGGTCAGCAAGACGTCGAGGTAGACGGCGCGATTCGGATTCGTCTGTACCTGGAAGCGGTACTTCGGATCCTGGTAGAGGGTGAAGCTGGGCAGCCGTCCGAAGGTGGGCGTGAAGGTGAAGAAGCGCGCGCGGTCGTAATGGAAGGACGCGCGCACCAACCAGAAGTTCTTGAGCTGCGCGCGCAATACCAGATCGGCGCCGGCGTCTTCGAGCGCGCCATTCACGTTGGTGGACTGGTCGTAGTTGGCTTCGAGAAAGAGCTGGCGGATGAAATACCGGTTGATGAACGGTTTGTAGATGAGGTCGAGATCGCCGTTGTACCTGCCGATCTCAGGCTCGAAGCCGATGGAGCTGACGTCCACGCGATCGCCCAGGAACTTGGCGCTGGCGTTGACGAAGAAGCGCTCGGAGTTGAACTGGTAGTGGCTCAGCCAGCCGAGGTTCTCTCCGGTCACGCCGGCGCTTCTAATGCCCGGAAGCCCGTCGTTGGTGTTGAGCATGACCTGCGACTGCCAGCTGACGTGCTCGCCGTGAAGGATGTTGAGGTCCACCGCATACGCCGACTGGCTTTGGCCCACGACGGCGGCGCCGGAGGGAGCGTCGCCTTGGGTGCGGGTGACGGCGAGGAAGCCGGCCGACGACTTCTTGAAGATGTCGCGCTGCAAGCGCAGCACGCCGAAGAGCGCACCGGGAGAGAGTCCGGGCGTGCCGCGGTTGGGCTCGACCAGCGCGGTCCGCTGGGTCAGCGCTTCGAGCACTCCCACGGTCCAGCGGCCAACCTTGCCGGTGATCTTGCCACCCTCGAGGATGCGCTGCGGCTCACCATCGTCGAGGCGCGCACCGATGCGGCGGGTGAAGAAGAGCAGCATCGGCGTTTGGAAATAGTTGGCGCCTTCGGTGAAGAACTGCCGCTTTTCCGGAAAGAAGATCTCGAAGCGCGAGAGCTCGGTGTTGAACTCGTCTGCCTCGGTGTCGCCAAAATCGGGATTGAAGGTGAGGTTGGCGGTGAGGTTGGGAGTGAATCCCCAGCGGACGTCGAGCCCGCCGGTGGCGCTTGCGCCCTCGAATTTCGGCAGCCACGGGCTGGCGCGATAGCGCGTGCTGAAGTAGGGGATGAACTCGAGGTTCTTCCCCGTCTCGAGGCCGTGCAGTCCGCTCAGCTCGCCGAGCTTCGAAGGACGCATGAAGCCATCAAAGCGGGCGATCTCCCTCCAGGCGGCGAGCTCGTTCTTGCGCGGGATGGTGCGGTTGATGTTCAGTCCCCAGGTCTGCTCGGCGGCGTGCGGGATGCGGAGCGACCGGAACGGGATGCGGATCTCAGCGCTCCATCCCCAGGGCTGGCGCTTGGCGGCGCTGTACCAGATGCCGTCCCAGGTAGGATCGTGGACGTCGATAAAACCGCCATGGCCGCTATCGGTCGAGGCCGCGTCAAACTGTATGCCGCTGGAGTTGATACTGAAGTAGAAGCCGGTGCGGTGATCGTTGAAGGTATCGATCAGCACGTCCACCGAGTCGGAGCCGGTATCGGCATCGTGCGCGCCCAGGCGATAGATCACCTTGTTGGGCTCGGAGTCGTAACAGCGGAAGCCGAAATAGATGTTATGACTGTCGTAGAAGATCAGGGCTTCCGTCTTCTCGCTGACCGGCTTGCCGAGATCGGGTTCGGTCTGGATGAATCCATCGATCAGGGCGGCTTGCTGCCAGGCGGGCTCATCCAACTCGCCATCCATGCGGATGCGAGCCGCCGGACCGTCGAGGCGCACCGCGGCAACGCTCTTGCTGGGCACTGCAGCCGAGTGTGGTTGCGACAGCGGAGAGGGAGGAACAGCGGGTTGCTGCGCGTCCGTGCCGAGGCAGAGAATCAAAGTCGCCGCGGCCAGCGCGGTGGCCGGCGTTCTCAGAGGATTTCTCACGAGAGGCGTTCATTACAACAAGGAGAGTCGTACATGAAAAGGGTTAGTTTTATTTTCCTGATGGCTTTATTCGCACTGCCAATCTTTTCCCAGGAAGGGCCAGCGGATGACTGGAAGCCGGTAGAACAGGCATTGGGCCGGAGCGGCGATCGCCAACCCGATGGCGCCATCAAGTTCAGCTTCCCGCGTTCTGATCTGCACGTGAGTCTGCAAGGCACTCCGATCGCGACCGGGCTCGCGTTTGGAGGCTGGGTGGCATTCTTCCCTGCCGGCGGCGGCGACGCGATGGCGATGGGCGACCTCGTCCTCACCGAGGACGAACTTCCCAAGACAATGACCAGGTTGCTCGGGTCTTCAGGACCGGGAACGACGGTCGAGGTGACAGCCGTCCACAATCATCTGCAGAATGAGACGCCACGCGTGATGTATATGCACATCTCGGGACACGGCAAGGCGTTGAACCTGGCGCAGGCGATCGCTGCCGCACTGGCCATGACCGCCGTTCCTCCTCCGCCACCCGCGGGAATGCCGGCCAGTGGCGCCGTGCTCCCGGTGGATGCGAAGAAGATAGACGCCTGCATGGGTGCGGCCGGAAAAGTGAAAGCGCCGGTGATAGCGTTCGCTCTCCCGACTACTGGACCAGTGAGCGAGCACGGCGTCACGGTGCCGGCTTCGGCAGGAGTGAACACGGCCATCAACCTGCAGTTCGTTTCTGCTGGGCGCACGCTCGGCACCGGCGACTTCGTGCTCGTGGCGGAGCGCGTGAATGCGGTGGCCAAGACGCTGACCGACGGCGGTATTCGCGTGACCGCGTTGCACAGCCACATGCTCGATGAATCGCCGCGGCTCTTCTTCATGCATTTCTGGGCGGATGGCGATCCGGGCGCCGTTTGCGCGACACTACGCAAAGCGCTCAACGCGGCGGTGGGGAAATGAGCGCATGACGGAGCACACCGTCACACTCATCGGATTCGCGGCCGGCACGCTGACCACGCTGTCGTTCGTTCCCCAGGTGCTCCACACCCGGAAAACGAAGCGCTGCGACGACCTCTCCTTCGGCATGCTGCTCAGCTTCGGCAGCGGCGTGGCACTGTGGCTGGCGTATGGGATCGCGTTGCGCGCGCTGCCCATCATCGCCGCCAATAGCGTGACGCTGGCGCTGATCACCGCCATCATCCTTATGAAGCTGCGCTACGCTGCGCGACGATGAAGCGCCTCGCTCCGGCCAAAGTCTAGCCGCAGCGCGTCGTAGGCGGAAGAAACGCGCGGCTCTACCAAGCTCACTTCCCTTCGCCGCGGACCCGGTGTAGGCTTTGCCCTGCTTTTCGGAGATCGCGGACAGGAATGCCCCCTCCCGTCCCGTTTGCCAGGATGCCTGACATGAGTGCTACTTCGTCTGCCGGCCTGCCCGCCGGGATGCATAAGCCTGCCGCGCGCGCCATCATGTTCGCGCTCAACCCGGAGACTGCGGCCCTGCTGCGCGACTGCTTTCGCCAGTTCGGTGTCGACGCCATCCCGGAAGAAGACCGCAGCGGCGCGCGCCTGCAGCGCGAGAAGTTCGAAGCCTGCGTGGTCTCGCTCGAGGACCCCATGGCCGCGCAGCTCATGCAGACGGCGCGCACCTCGCCTTCGAACCATCGCATCCTCATCTACGGGCTGGCCTCGAGCACGATGCAGGCGCTGAGCTACTCGAAGTACGGCGTGAACGCCATCATCGACGTGCCGGTGAACCGCTCCTCCGCCCTCAAGGTGGTGCGTGGCAGCCACCTGCTGGTGCTGAACGAGCTGCGTCGCTACGCCCGCGTGCCCATCGTTACGCAGGTGCGGTTGGAGACCGAGCAGCGTAACTTCGACGCTGTCACGGTGGAGATCAGTGCCGGCGGCCTGTCGCTGCGCACCGACCGCTCGCTGCTGATGAACTCGTCGGTCGGGCTCACCTTCACGTTGCCCGACGCGAGCGGGACAAAAGCCAGCGAGATCAAGGTCCGCGGCGTGGTGGCATGGGTGAACGCGCAGGACCAGCGCGTCGGCATCCGCTTCGACCCGGCGGATCAGCGCCGCGCTGCCGTCAAACAGTGGGTCGACAAGTACCTCGACATCTAGAACAGTCGCTACCCACTAGCTGCTTTTACTTGAACGGGTCGGTCGGCTTCTTCTCGAGCTGGGTCGCCGGTTGTGCCGCCGGCTTCAGCCCCGGCGCCGCTGCGCCGGATAGCGGCGCACTCACGTGCTCATGCACCACCACCCACTCGTTGTTGCGGCGCTCGAGCACGACCGTCCAGCGCAGATCGAGTTTTTGCAGCGTGCCGTCGGCAAGCGTCCCCAGCACGTTCCACGTCGCGGTGGCGTAGGCAAGGTCGCCCTTCCAGTGGACGCTCGCATCCTCATTCAGCCGGATGCTCAGGCTCTGATAGTTCTGAAAGAGTTTTTTTGACCCGACGTAGTACTCGTCCCAGCCTTTGTATTGGAAGGGCGCAAGGTCGAAGAAGACCAGGTCAGCGTCCTTGGCGTAGTAGCGCGAGGCGGTGTCGGGATCCATGGTGGACCAGGCGTTCAACACCTCTTGCAGACGCTTGCGCAGTTGCTCGCCCGCCTCGGCGTCGGTGAGTGGCGGCTGCGTCGGAGAGGCGGCGGCGGAGGTTCGCGGCTGGCGCCTCGGTTTCGTTTGCGCGGAGCCCATGGCGACGTGCAACGTCAGGAAAACAAGCAGCAAAAAGACGAAGAGTCTCTTCATAAGCCCCCTCAGAAGCGGCGATTGTCCTCTGCCGCAGCTCGCAGCGTCAACTCAATGGAATCGTGCGGCAGAGCTGGAATTCTTTGCCTAGTTTCGCTATCTGGCACAACCTCTGCTCGCGGATGCGACTCCCATCAGTAGTTCCCCGATTCGAGCCTGGGTGTACATCGAGTCCGCTAGAAGCAAACAAAACCGCCGTGTCCGCCGCTCTGCCAAGCTCCTGGAGTTCGCTCGTTCGGAGAACGGACGCCGCGTCGTGCCCCATCTCGTCCTCGAGCCGGCCCCGCCGGAAGAGGCCGGGTGGGTGGGCAAGTACCTTGAGCTCGCCGACCACGCGCTCAACAATCACGACCTCGCTGATCCGGCGGAACGCTCCGGCGTTAAGTCCGGCGTTAAGCCCGGCGTCACGTCCGGCACGCCGGACTCGTCCGGCACGGTGCGCCGCCGGGCCTAGGACTGCAGACCCTGACGGCTGGCCAGAATCGCCGTTCCTCTGCTAAAATTGCGTCTGCTAGAATTACCAGGTTTGCCTGTAGTTCCAATCCTCTACAGTCAATAGGGTTTCATCTTTTTTGGAGGCGATTCTATGTACGCGGTCATCCGCGCCGGGGGAAAGCAGTATCGCGTCGCGCCCGGGGACGTGATCAGGGTGGAGAAAACCCCTGCCTCGAACGGGAAGATCGAGTTCACCGACGTGCTCGCCGTGAGCGGCGAGGCGGGCCAGATCGGCCGTCCGGAAGCGGGCGCGCGGGTCATCGGCAGCGTGGTCGAGGAAGGCCGCGCCGATAAGATCCTTGTCTTTCACTTCAAGCGGAAGAAACAGTACAAGAAGCTCGCCGGACATCGCCAGCCGTTCACCGCGGTCCGCATCACTGAGATCGCCTTCGACGGGCAGAAGTTCACCGCGCCCGACGAGCCCGCGAAAGAAAAGAAGGAAAAGAAAGAAAAGAAGGTCGAGACGCACGCCGCGGCCCAGAAGCACGAGAAACACGTGGAGAAGAAGACCTCTGCCGCAAAGCATGCCGCCACCAAGCATGCCGCCGCGCGGCACGTCGCCAAGAAGAAGCATACGGCCAAGAAAGCCGATCACAAGAAGAAGAAATAAGGACTGAGAGACTGAGACATGGCACATAAGAAAGGTCTAGGAAGTTCCCGGAACGGCCGCGATTCGAACGCGCAGCGGCTGGGCGTGAAGGCTTTTGGCGGACAGTTCGTCCCCGGCGGCTCCATCATCGTGCGCCAGCGCGGCACGCGCATCAAGCCCGGCCCGAACGTCGGCCGCGGCAAAGACGATACCCTCTTCGCCAAGGTCACCGGCGTGATCAAGTTCACCGACCGCGGCTCCATGGGCAAATTCGTCTCCATCGAACCGGTGGAAGACGAGGCGAATTAGCCGCCGAACAAGCGGCCGCCGAGGAAACTTTCCAGAGGATTCAAGGCCTCGCTTCTTGCGGGGCCTTTGTGTTTCATGCGGCGAGCCGACCAGCGCGCCGAGCCGCTGGCTCAACGGCGTAAAGGTCATCGGCGTTCTTATACTGATTGGCAGTTCGCGGCGTACCCGCACAACACAATGCTTTTCATCGACGAGGCGAAAATCCGGGTGAAGGCGGGCGACGGCGGCAACGGCTGCATGGCCTTCCGGCGGGAGAAATTCGTTCCCCGCGGCGGACCATCGGGCGGCGACGGCGGCCAGGGTGGCGACGTCATCATGGAAGCGAGCGCGCAGCACAACACACTCATCCACTTCCGCTTCAATCCCGAACACAAGGCCGGGCGCGGACGCCACGGCGAAGGCTCGAACTGCACCGGCAAAGACGGCGACAACATCGTGCTCAAAGTTCCGGTAGGGACCATCCTGTACGACGACATGACGGGCGAGCGCGTCCACGACTTCTCCCGGCCCGACGATCGCGTGATCATCGCGCGCGGTGGACGCGGCGGGCGCGGCAACCAGCACTTCGCTACTTCCACCCATCAAGCTCCGCAGGAGCACGAGCAGGGGCGCGAGGGCGAGGAGCGCCACTATCGCCTCGAGCTCAAGCTGCTCGCCGACGTTGGCCTGGTCGGGTATCCCAACGTGGGCAAGTCGACTATCATCTCGCGCATCTCGGCGGCGAAACCGAAGATCGCGGACTATCCCTTCACCACGCTCGAGCCGAACCTGGGCGTGGTGCAGATCGGCAAGCGCGAAGACGGGAACAGCTTCGTGGTCGCGGATATCCCCGGACTGATCGCGGGCGCGCACGAAGGCGCCGGGCTCGGCATCCAGTTCCTGAAACACATCGAGCGCACGCGGCTGCTCGTCCACGTGCTCGACGTTTCGGAGGCCAGTGGACGTCCCGACCCGGTCGAGGACTTCAAGGTCATCATGGCGGAGCTGGCCAGCTTCGGCGCCGGCCTCGAGAAGAAGCCCATGATCGTGGTGGCCAACAAGATCGACGCGGCGCAGATGTTCGCCGCGAGCGATGCCCGTACGGTCGAGACGGGGCTTGCCCCGTCTCGCAACATTTCCCGCGCTAAGAAGAAAAAACCCGCGCCGCGCAAAATGAAGACGCCGAAACCGTCCACCGAGCCCGAGAAACTGGCCCGGCTGCGCGCTTTCGCGAAGCAGAAGCGCTTGCCGTTCTACTCCATCTCCGCCGTGACCGGCGAGGGTCTGGAAGTATTCAAGTACGCGATGTGGGAAGAAGTGAAGCAGGCGCGCACGCAGCACGCCGCTGGGGAGACACGGGCGCATCAGGCCGATCTTGCCGCTGTCGCGCCTGCGGAGCGCAAGCGGCGTCCGCGCGACTGGCGGAAGTAGGCCCGCTTCGTGGTTAAATCCTCAGGGGTGCATTTTAAAGATGAACATAGGCCTCTTCGGCGGCACCTTCGATCCCGTGCATCGCGGACACCTCGCCGTCGCGCGCGCGGCGGCGGAGCGCTTTGCGCTCCAGCAGGTGTTGTTCGTCCCGGCGTCGCATCCGCCACACAAGCAACCTGGGCCGCTCACGCCGTTCCTGCATCGCTACGCCATGCTGGCGCTGGCGCTCGAAGGCGAAAAAGATTTCATCCCCTCATTGCTGGAAGCGCCGCAGTCTGGTGGCAAGGACCGGCCCAGCTACACCCTCGACACGGTCCGCAAGGCGAAGCAGGAGTTGGGGAGAGCGAAGACCGCGCGCCTGTTCGTGATGATCGGCATCGACGCCTTCGAAGACATCGCTAAGTGGCACGAGGCTGTCACGTTGCTGCGCGAGGCTGAGTTCATCATCGCCAGCCGTCCCGGATGGTCGCTCGGCGATGTGGCGGCGGCGCTGCCGGCCGAGATACGTCCGTCGAAAGCGGTGCTGAAGACGTTCGCGCGCGGCACCGGTACCGGCGACGTCGTCCTCGACCAGGGACGCGTGGTGCTGCATCTACTCCCCGAAGTAAAAGTGCCGTTCTCGTCGACGGAAGTGCGGTCGGCGGTCGTGGGCAAGCGGTCGCTGGCGCGATTCGTCATCCCCGAGGTCGCCGAGTACATCCGCAAGCTGCATCTATATCGGGCAAGCGGAAGCGGTGAGCGCCGCCAGTGATTTAGACTAGCCCTTAAGCCTTTAGCCACCAGCCTATAACTACTGATGACGACCACCACGCGCCAGCAAGTCCTGATCGCCCTCTCCGCCTGCGAAGAGAAAAAAGCCGACGCCCTGACCATCCTCGAGATGGACAAGGCCGCTTCCACCTTCACCGATTATTTCGTCATCTGCTCGGGCAGCAATCCGCGGCAGATCCAGGCCATTGCAGACGAGGTGGAGCTGCGGCTGAAGCAGGTGGGCCAGCGCCCCACGCACATCGAGGGATACCAGAAGGCCGAATGGGTGCTGCTCGATTACCTGGACTTCGTCGTCCATGTGTTCGCGCCCGCGGCGCGCGCGTTCTATGACCTCGAGCGCTTGTGGAAGGGCGCCAAGCGCCTCTCCCCCGCCGAGCTGGCGGCGAAACCGCGCAAGGCTGCCACGCGGAAAGCCGCAGTCAAGAAAACTGCGACGAAGCCGGCTGCGCGCAAAGCGACGAAGAGCAAAGCCTCGGCGTCTTCTGCTTCCATGCGCTCGCGCTCGGTGAAGAGGCGCGTGCGTAGAGCCTCCTAGCGGTTCAGAGTGAGGGTCAGGCGAGAGAAGTAGAATACGCGCGGCGTTTCTCGCTGCTCATGGTCCGCGTCCCTCCATCCCGCCCCGCGTCCTCGAGTCCGAGCTCTGCGTTTCCAGCTTTTGATTCGCAAAGGATCTTTGTCGCGCGCGATCCGAAGTCGCTGCAGCTGCTCGAGCAGGTGGAGAAGGTCGCGCCCACCGAAGCCACCGTGTTGATCCGCGGCGAAAGCGGCACGGGCAAAGACCTGCTCGCCGAGCTTGTCCACTTCCTGTCTCTGTCCACGCGCAGCGTTTCCGCGCACAGCAGCGCGCCCTTCGTGAAGATCGATTGCGCCGCGCTGCCGCATGAGCTGGTGGAGAGCGAGCTGTTCGGCTATGAGCGCGGCGCCTTCACCGGCGCCACCGAGATGAAGCGCGGACGCCTCGAATTCGCGGGCGCGGGCACGCTGGTGCTCGACGAGATCGCTGCCCTCTCCATGCCCGCGCAGGCGAAGCTGCTGCGCGTGATCGAGGAGCGCAAATTCGATCGTTTAGGTGGGAGCAAGCCCGTGGCTGTGCAAGCGCGACTCATCGCGCTCACCAACATCGACCTCGAACACGCGGTCGCGCGCAAGACCTTCCGCGAAGACCTCTATTACCGGCTCAACGTGGTGCCGCTCACGGTGGCGCCGCTGCGCGAGCGTCCGGCGGACATCGCGCCGCTCGCCGAGCACCTGCTGGCACAGCTCTCCGAAGTCCATCGCAAGCCGACGCCAAAGTTCTCTACCGCCGCCATGCGCGCGCTGGAACAATACCCGTTCCCGGGAAACGTCCGCGAACTGAGGAACCTCATCGAGCGCGCGTTGGTCTATGGCTCCGGCGGCGAGATCCTGGTGGAAGACCTGCCGGCACACGTGGCCGCTAAGACAGGCGCCAAGCAGACGCTCGAACAGCTCGAGCGCGCGTACATCGCCGAGGTGCTCGAGTTCACGCGCGGAAAGAAGTCGCAGGCGGCGGCCATCCTGGGCATAAGCCGCAAGACGCTGCTGGAAAAGCGCAAGCGCTATGGCTTGGACTGACCGCTTCGCCGCGGGCGATGTGATAAACCTTTATCCGTGAAGCTGCGCATCGCCTGGATCGGCAAAACCAAAGAACCGGCCATCACCGCGCTCACCGCGGAGTACATGAAGCGGCTCGGGCGCTTCGCCGAGGCTGAATCGCTCGAGTCCCCCGACGAGGACGCGCTGCTGAAGTCGGTCGAAAAGCTGGGCGGACGCACCCGTCCGGTGCTCGTGATCCTTGACCAGCGCGGCCGCCAGTTCACCTCGGAAGAATTCTCGCAGTTCCTCAGCGACCAGCAGGACCGCGGCACGCAACAGCTCGTCTTCGCCATCGGTCCGGCAGACGGATTCACCGCTGCTGCCCGCCACGCCGCCGACCTCACGCTCGCCTTCGGCAAGATGACGCTCGCGCACGAACTCGCGCGCGTCGTCTTGCTCGAACAGCTCTATCGCGCGTTTACAATCCTCAAGGGACACCCGTACCACACCGGGCATTGAGACTCCGAAGCAATGGCTGACACGCGCAAAGGCCTCATCATCGTGAACACCGGCCCAGGTAAGGGCAAGACGACCGCTGCCATGGGCACGGCGCTGCGTGCCGTGGGCAATGGCTTGCGCGTGCTGATGCTGCAGTTCCTCAAGGGCTCGTGGCACTATGGCGAGCTCGACGCGGTTGCCGCCTTCGGCGACAAGTTCGTGATGAAGCAGATGGGCCGCGGCTTCGTGAAAGTGGGCGGCGCCGAGACTGATCCCGAAGACGTGAAGCTGGTCGAGGCGGCGTGGGCCGAGGCGGAGCAGGCCATCGTTTCAGGCGAGTGGGATCTCGTCATCCTCGACGAGATCAACTACGCCATCAGCTACAACATGCTCGACCCGCAGAAGGTGGCGGAGGTGTTGAAGCGCAAGCCCGAGCAGGTGCATGTGATATTGACGGGACGCAACGCGCATCCCGCGATCGTCGAGCTGGCCGATACCGTCACCGAGATGCGTGAGGTGAAGCACGCCTACCAGAAGGGCATCATGGCGCAGCGGGGAATCGAGTACTGAGTACCGAGTTGGCCTGCTGGCCATCGGCTCTAGCGGCAGTTGACCGCGCGCTTCTGCATTGTCCTCCAACCATTTAGAATTACAGACTCGCAACTCGGTACTCGCAACTCGGTACTCAAAATGGCCTGGTTCAAGCGCACCGACACCGAACTCGAGATCTCGGCGGACACCAAAAAGGTCCGCACCGAAGGCCTATGGGTGAAGTGTGATGGATGCCGCCAGATCATCTGGAAAAAAGACCTGGAAGAGAACGCGAACGTCTGCCCGAAGTGCGATCGCCACTTCCGCATCGACGCGCGCACGCGCCTCGAGCTGCTGCTCGACCCTGGATTCAAGATCGAAGACACCGGCATCGTCTCCACCGACCCGCTGAAGTTCGTGGACGTCCGCCCGTATGAAGAGCGGCTGCGCAAGGCGCAAGCCGAGACCGAACTCGCCGACGCCATCCTCAACGCCGAAGGCACCATCAAGGGCAAGCCCGTGGTGGTGAGTGCGATGGAGTACTCGTTCATCGGCGGCAGCATGGGCGCGGTCGTGGGCGAGGCCATCACGCGGGCCATCGAGCGCGCGACCTTTCAGCGACATCCGTTGGTCATCGTCTCCGCGTCGGGCGGCGCGCGCATGATGGAAGGCGTGGTCTCGCTCATGCAGATGGCGAAGATTTCCGCCGCGCTGGCGCGGCTGGACGAGGTCAGAGTTCCCTACGTGAGCGTGCTCACCGATCCGACCACCGGCGGCGTGACCGCCAGCTACGCCATGCTCGGCGACCTGAACATCGCGGAGCCGGGCGCGCTCATCGGATTCGCCGGGCCGCGCGTGATCGAGCAGACTATCCGGCAGAAACTGCCCGAGGGATTCCAGCGCTCGGAATTCCTGCTGGAAAAGGGCTTCCTCGACGCCATCGTGCCCCGCCGCGAGCTCAAGGACTACATCGCGCGCGCCTTCGATTTCATGGCGGCGTGAAGCAGCTCCGCCTCCACCCATCGTCATTCTGAGCGAGGCGCGAGCGACGTGAGCGCGAGTCGACGAACCCCTATAGCGACCTGAATCGTCATGAGCACTTACATCCAATCCGTCGAGAAGCTGCTCGCGCTTGGGCATGAGCTCCACCTCACGCCCGCGGCGAAGTTCGATCTCGACCACACGCGCGTGCTGCTCGCGGCGTTGGGCAATCCCGAGCGCCGCTTCGCTTCCGTGCTCATCGCGGGGACGAACGGTAAGGGCTCCACCGCCGCGACGCTCGCTTCCATCCTCGCTGCTGCCGGACACCGCACCGGGCTCTACACCTCGCCGCATCTCCTCCGCATCAACGAGCGGATCGTTGTTTTCTCGAACAGCTGCAACGGAGAGGAGATCTCGGAGCCGGAGTTCGCCGAGATACATCAGCGCGTGGACCAGGCGGCGCAAGAGTTGGTTCAGCAAGGCAAGCTGCCCTGGCATCCGAGTTTCTTCGAGACGCTCACCGCGATGGCCTTCGAGTACTTCGCCTCCACCGGCGTAGAGATCGCCGTGCTCGAGGTTGGCATGGGCGGTCGGCTCGATGCCACCAACGTCACCGAGCCTGCGCTTTCGGTCATCACCGACATCGCGCTCGACCACCAGAAGTTCCTGGGCGATACCATCACCGAGATCGCGCGCGAGAAGGCCGGCATCATCCGCGCCAACGGCGTGCTGGTCACGCTGCCGCAACATCCGGAGGCCAACGAGGTCATCGGCAAGGTGGCGCAGGAGCGCAACGCGCGCGGCGTAAGCGCGGTGCCCTACATGCCGCCAGTCTCGCCCAATGCGGACTCGACTCGTGTGGCGGCCGGCGACTCGCTCGCCGGCCCCTCTCCTGATTTACGCAATCGCTACCAGTTGGAGCTCAACGGCGAGACCATCCTGGTCGACTCTCCCTTGGTCGGACGCCACCAGCTGCGCAACCTCGCACTCGCCATTGCCGCGGCGGTCGAGCTGAACAAGTTCGGCTTCAAGGTAGCAGCCAAGGACATCGCCCGCGGCATCCGCGAGACGCGCTGGCCCGGACGCCTGCAACTTATCGAGCGCGACGGCCAGCAGTATCTGCTCGACGTGGCCCACAACCCTGCCGGGGCGTGGGCGCTGCGCTCGGCGCTGTCGAGCTACTTCGAAGACCGGCCGCTGGTGTTCGTCTTCGCCGCGCTGCGCGATAAGGCCATCGCCGAGATGGCCGACATCCTCTTCCCGCTCGCCGAGCGTGTGGTTGCCACCACGGTCGCGAATCCGCGCGCCGCGTCGCCAGAAGAGATCCGCGATGCCGCTGCTCGCACCGGGGCAGATACGGTTTGCCGCCCAGACCCTGCCGACGCCCTTCGCGTGGCAAAAGACCTCGCCCGCTGCAAAGCGTTGGTTGTGGTCACCGGCTCCATCTATCTTGTCGGCGAAGCCCTGCAGCAGCTCGGCGCCGACCGATGACTTCAACCGATCATCCGATCAACGGAGCACCCGCGACGACCGCGCCAGCGGCGCGCAAAAAAGGTGGCACGCTCAGCTACCTGCGCTCCATCCTGATCCTCAACAACCTGGTCTACCTGTACACCATCGTGCTGGGCGCGATCTCCATGGTCGCATCCGTCTTCGACCGTACCGGACGCCTCCAGCAAGCACTCGCGCGTACCTGGTCGTGGCTCATCTTGAAGACGGCGATGGTGCCCGTCACCGTGAGCGGACGTGAGCGCGTGGATATGACGAAGCCGCATCTCTACGCCTTCAATCATGCCTCGGCGATGGATATCCCCGTGCTCTATGCCCACTTGCCGTTCCAGTTCCGCATCATCGCGAAGCATGAGCTGTTCCGCTATCCCTTCCTGGGCTGGCACCTGCGCCGCTCGGGGCAGATCCCCATCGATCGCGACAATGCGCACGCTTCGTTTCGCAGCCTGCGGAATGCGGTCGGGGGATTGAAGGGTGGCATGCCGCTCGTCGTCTTTCCCGAGGGCGGCCGCAGCCAGACGGGCGAGATTCGGCCGCTCATGCCGGGAGCTTTTTACGTTGCCATCAAAGCGCAGGTGGAAGTGGTCCCCTGCGCGATCGTGGGGACGTATGAAGTGCTGCCCATCAACACGTTTCACATCCATCCCGGCCCGGTGCAGCTTATTTTCGGCGATCCCATCGCAACCGCGGGGCTCACGCTGCACGACATGGAAAAGCTCGCCGTGCGGGTGCAGCGCGCCATCGAAGACCTGTTCTACGCCAATGCACGCGTTGCCGACCCTCGCGTTCCGAACGAGGCGCCTCCGGTCGTCCACGGATAGCCACGCACTGTGGCTAAAATACAACAGCCACATTTCCAGCCTCGGCTGTAATCTATTCATCTACCGGCAGATAACGTTGGCCGCCGAACAGACAATCCGCCGTCCTGTGGAATGCTCCGGGGTAGGTCTGCACAGCGGTGCGCCGGTACGCGTGCGCATCCTGCCGGCCGCGGCGGGCACGGGCGTGGTCTTCCGTCGCACCGATCTCGACAACTTCGAGGTTGAAGCCGTGAGCCGCAACGTGGCGAAAGTGAGCTACGCGACTTCGCTGATGAAGAAGGGCGTGCTCATCTCGACCACCGAGCATCTGCTCTCTGCCTTCATCGGACTGGGCGTGGACAACGCCATCATCGAGCTCGACAACCTGGAGCTTCCCATCCTCGATGGCTCGGCGCAACCGTTCGTGGACATGGTGATGGACGCCGGCCTCAAACAGCAGCGCAAGAAGCGCGCGTATCTCCGCATGCGCAAGGAAGTGGAGGTGCGCGAGGGCGACAAGTTCATCGGCGTTTATCCCGCCGAGGGATACTCGGTCTCGTACGCCATCAACTTCCCGCATCCGCTGATCGGCAACGAGGTTTTCGAGGTGGAGTTATCCGGCGACCGCTATCGCCGCGAGATCGCCCCCGCGCGGACTTTCGGATTCCGCCGCGACGAGCGCCAGATGCGCAACATGGGATTGATCCGCGGCGCCACGCCGGAGAGCTGCATCGTGCTGACGGATGACGGCGTGGAAAACGGTCCGCTGCGTTTTCAGGATGAGTTCGTGCGCCACAAGGTGCTCGACCTCATCGGCGACCTGGCGCTGCTTGGTAAGCGCATCATCGGCCGCGTGGTCGCTGACCGCGCCGGCCACGCCATGCACACCGCCCTGGTCTCGCGTATCCTGCGTGACCGCTCGTTGTGGGAAGAGACTACAGACGAGGCGCCCGCGCGCTCCGCGCCGGCGCTCACTCCCGCCCTCGCCGACCGCCTCATCTAGCAGCGCTGCGCTTAGTGCGCGTGCAGATGGTTGGAGATGGAGAACTGTTTATCGCGGAAGGCGCGGTCGTTCACCCAGTCTTCGAGCGCGCGCCGGATGGGTTTGGCCACTGCGGTCCGCACACCGGCACAGCCGCCGCCCGCCCACGTCACCACCCCCGAGCCGTTGACCACGATCTCGCTCCACGGCAGCGTGAACTGAAAGCGCATCTTGGTGTCGGCCTTCAACTCCACTTGCGAGAGCAGCATGCCCGACTCGCTCAGGTTGGTCATCAGCGCGGAGTGCTCAGTCGTGCACCCTGCGTCGCGCACCGTGTTCCGGACCCAGAGCTGCACATTGACGCAGACGTCCTGGCGAAGTAGCGGCGGCGCTCGCGCGCGATCAATCCGGCGGCGGCGCGCAGCGTGCGCGTGGTGACCTCGACGGTGAGCGGCTTTTCGAGCGTGAAATTCGCCCCTAGCGCGTAGGCCTCGCGCGCCCCGGTGGTGCCGTTGAGCAGCGCAAACGCGATGGCCTGGCGGTTCGAGGGCGTGGCGCGCAGCGCTGGCAGCAGCTCGGCGCCGAGCGGCATGTCGTCGCAGTCCACGAACACGGCATCGTATTTCTGCTGCTCGAGCCGCGACCTGCCGGCCTCCGGATGGGTGCAGACTTCGAGCTCGATGCCGGAAGCGTTGAGGATGCGTTGGATGGCGGTGACGACCTGCGGATCCGGGCTGCACAACAGCGCTTGTGGGCACATAGCGCGATGCTACCGCCGCGCGCGCTTCCCGGCGAGAGTACGAAGGACAGTGCCCAACCGGCCAACCTCGCCATGCCCGATTTCCACCCTCCGTCGTGGTACGATGCGAGCCATGGACCCCGTATTGGATCGCATACGGCGTGTCACTGATGAGCTCCACGCGCTCGAATCAGACCTGCAGAAGATCGGAGCTACCTCCGGCGACGGCCCGGTCCCATTGCTCGATGAGCAGTCCAGCATCAAGCTCCTGAGCGACCTAAAGGTCGCCGTGGACAACGTGCGCACGTTTCTGTGGGCATATATCGAGCGCATCGCCGACGGCAATCGGATGATGCTGGGCCAAGCCCTGCACAGTGCGCGCTTGAACCGCGTCTCTGCCATGCTGCACATGTTGAATGAGACCGAGCACCAGGCTGCCCCGGGTTCGCCGCGTTCCATCACCGACATCGTCAACGCGGTCATTCGGAGTGAGCCGGGAAAGTAAGCGATGCCGCCGGACTCGGAAGTCCCCGTCTACGGAGGGTACCTTGCGCCAGGGCCGCGCATCGCTGCGTTCGGACTCGAGCCCGGCGAGCGCGAGCGCTTGCAGAACGCTTTTCGCAACGTGAAGCTGGCGGTGGAGGTGGTCGCGCTGACCACGCTGCCCCCAGACCAGCCCTTCGACGGCGCCATCCTGCGCGCCGATGATGAGGCGCCGCCCCTGCTCACGGCTCTCCGCGCCCGCAGCCGGCGCATGATCATCTACCTGGTCGGCCCCCTGCCAGCGATCGCACACCTGGCGCACTTCGGAGTGAATGCAGCGCTCGAAGCCATGACCGAAGCGGCCATCTCGCGCGCGGTGGAGCATACCTACCTGTTGCTCGCCGGCCAGCTGCGGCGCCACACCCGCGTCCCGCTGTACGTCCCGGTGAGTATCCAGGCGGGGGCGGAGTCGTTCACCGCCATCACCGAAGATCTGAGCGGCGGTGGCATCTCGGTGCACTCGGTACCTTCGTCGGTGATCACCATGGGGCAGGCCGTGACGGTGCGCATCCTGCTTCCGGGGAATGAGGCCATGCTGATACCAGGGGGCATCATCTGCCGGATCTCCGGCGGCAGGGTTGGCGTGCAGTTCGAGCGCGGCCCCGAACAAGCCCGCCTGCGCAAGTGGGTGGAAGACTTCCTGGAATAATCTGCGACAATCGGCGGTGTGAAGAAGCTCGTCTACCTCGGCCTCGGCTCGAACCTCGGCGACCGCCGCGCGAATCTCGAGGCCGCGATCAGCCGCATTGCCGAGCTGGGCGCCATCGTCGCGCAGTCTTCTCTCTACGAGACTGAGCCGGTGGATATGGCGCCCGCGCCCCATTCGGGCACGCCGCAATGGTTCCTGAACTGCGTGCTCACCCTCGAGACCGAACTCATGCCCAAGCAACTGCTCTCGCGCCTGCTCGAGATCGAGCGCGCTTTGGGACGGAAGCGCTCCCGCGCTTCTCAAGCGCGGAAGACCCCGCGGACCATCGACCTCGATGTCCTGCTCTTCGGCAACTCCATCGTGGAGACGGCCGGGCTGGTCATCCCGCATCCGGCGATGCACCAGCGCCGCTTCGTGCTCGAGCCGCTGGCCGAGATCGCACCCGAGACGCGGCATCCCGTCTTCAAACGGACGATGAGGGAGCTGCGCGACGCCCTGCCCAAGGAACCCGGCAAGGTAAAAAAAGTGCCGTAAAAAAGCTGGGACCGTAACCAGCGAGGCACGGACACACACGCTGCGAGTCGCAGCCTGGCGCGTGTTCAGCCGCTTCCCGAGACGCTCGGGAGCCGCGATTTCCGCGGGTTTTCCACAGCCTCGTCCGAGGCCGGGTCGTCGGCGGGTGCGTGCGGAAGGGTCTTCTTTTCCGCACCTTAGCCACGCTTTCGCGGCCACGATATGCACAAAGGCCGCGATTTTAGCGGCTTTGCCGCATGGTCCGTCTGTTGCTACTCTGGCCATTAGCCACAGGAAAAACGGCAGGGCCGCAAGGACCACGGCGGGGCATGTGCAAAAAACCCAATAAAAATGCGGTCAAAACGCTTGCCATCTCCGCTTTCCGTTGTAATATGGCCGGTGAAGCAGCATTTCCTGCGTTTCCAGCGTTCCCACGCACTTACTAACAAGGAGGATAGTTCCCTATGTCGATGACCAAGACCCAGATCGTCCGCGCAATGGCGGAGAAGATCGGCACCAACAACAAGACCGCCGCCGCGTTCCTCGAGAACCTGTCGGACATGGCGATCAAAGAAGCCCGCAAGAGTGGCGTGTTCGTTCTGCCCGGCCTCGGCCGCCTGAAAAAAGTGAACCGCAAGGCGCGCATGGGCCGCAACCCGCAGACCGGCGAGCCGATCAAGATCCCCGCGAAGATCACTGCGAAGTTCTATCTCGCGAAGCACGTGAAGGATTCGATCGCCCCGAAGAAGTAGGCGGCGTTTAGCGGGCGTCTGCGCCCGCTGCCGCCATCCCGAGCGAAGCGAGGGATCTCAACCGAATCGATGTTGCAATAC
>JALYLW010000124.1 GCA_030774055.1 Acidobacteriota bacterium | reverse complement strand
TCTTCGGGTTGTGCTTCTGCAAAACCTTCGTGATCGCCGCCGTCAGCGTCGTCTTGCCGTGATCGATGTGTCCGATCGTCCCCACGTTCACGTGCGGTTTCGACCGGTCAAACTTTTCTTTCGCCATCTCTAGCTCCGTACCTTCTTGTGTCGCCGGCTAAAGCCGGCTTGAAATCTTTTTTCTTTCTCTACCCAGGACTTACGTCCTGGGCTAACTCAAATACCGCCCTTCGGGCTGGTGTCCTATCGCCCTACTGCTGCAACTCTTACCTTTCGCGCCGTGTTCGGCTTCCAGCCGTCGAGAAATCTTTGCAGCCCATTTGACCCATAAAAAACCCGATAGGCCGACTCCGGTAATAACTTCCGCCGTCTCGCTGCTGGGTTCATGTAGAACGTAAGCGCCCTGTCTCTGCCTTGGTCAGCGAGCTTCTCGTCTACGTCGCGCTGATTCAGATACCAGACCTCGCCGGACCCGTTCGCCTTCCTAAGGACGAATGCGTATAGATCAGCATCCGTACACTTGTCGCGCTTCACTTTCCAGTCAGGTCGCTTCTCGTTCGGAGCACCTGCTCTCGTCTTTACCTGAATCGAGAATGCCCTCTGCGACTCACGGTCGTACGCCAGCAAATCGATTCCGTAGTCTGTCGTCATCCGAGCCGAATCGATTCCTAGCTGCAGCAGTTGCTGCTGAACCAGCATCTCTCCCCAAACTCCGGTCTGTGGTTTCGTGCACTCCATTACCGGCCCGTGCCCTGCGCCTTGCCGATGATCTCTTCGGAAACGCTGCGCGGCACTTCCTCGTAGCGCGCGAAGTGCATGGAGTACTCGGCGCGGCCTTGCGTGGACGACCGCATGTGCGTGGCGTAGCCGAACATCTCGCTCAGCGGGACGATGGCCTTGATGACCTGCGAGCCGGCGCGGTGTTCCATGCCCTCGATGCGTCCGCGACGCGCGCTCAAGTCGCCCATGATGGTGCCGGCAAAATCTTCTGGCGTGACCACTTCTACCGCCATCACCGGCTCGAGCAATACCGGCGAAGCCTTGCGCGCGGCTTCCTTGAACGCCATGGAGCCGGCGATCTTGAATGCCATTTCGTTCGAATCAACGTCGTGATAGCTGCCGTCGTAGAGCGTGGCTTTGACGTCGACCATGGGATAGCCCGCGAGGATGCCGCCCTCGAGCGCTTCGTGGATGCCCTGATTGATGGGCTTGATGAACTCTTTCGGGATGGAGCCGCCGGTAACGTCGTCGACGAACTCGTAGCCCAGACCCGGGTTGGGATCGAGATAGATCTTGGCGTGGCCGTACTGGCCGCGTCCGCCGGTCTGCCGGATGTACTTGCCTTCCGCCTCGGCGTGTTTGCGGATGGTCTCGCGGTACGCCACCTGCGGCTTGCCCACGTTGGCTTCGACCTTGTACTCGCGCATCATGCGGTCGACGATGATCTCGAGATGCAGTTCGCCCATGCCGGCGATGATGGTCTGTCCGGAATCGGGGTCGGTGTGCACCTTGAAGGTGGGGTCTTCTTGCGCCAGCTTGCCGAGCGCGACGCCCATCTTCTCCTGATCGGCTTTGGTCTTCGGTTCCACCGCGACCGCGATCACGGGGATGGCGAAGGTGATGGATTCGAGCGCGATGGGATGCTTCTCATCGCAGATGGTGTCGCCGGTCGAGATGTTGCGCAATCCGACGGCGGCGCAGATGTCGCCCGCGCCGATCTCGGAGATATCTTCGCGCTTGTTGGCGTGCATCTTGAGCAGGCGCCCGATGCGCTCCGTCTTGCCGGTGCGTGGGTTGAGCACGGAATCGCCCGACTTCAACGCGCCGGAGTAGATGCGCAGGAACGTCAACTGGCCGACAAATGCGTCGGCCATGATCTTGAAGGCGAGGCCGGCGAAAGCTTCGTTGTCGTCCGTCTTGCGAGTGATGGTCTCGCCGTTGTCGGGATTGATGCCGGTGATGACCGGGTTATCGAGTGGCGAGGGCAGGTAATCGATCACCGCATCGAGCAGCGGCTGCACCCCTTTATTCTTGAAAGAAGTCCCTACCAGCACGGGGAAGACCTTCAGCGCGATGGTGGCGGCGCGCAGCGCCTTGCGGATCTCGTCGGCCGAGATCTCTTCGGCTTCGAGGAACTTGTGCAGCAGAGCGTCGTCCGTCTCGGCGACGGCCTCGACCAGGAACGCGTGCGCGGCTTCCGCCTTCTTCTTCAGTTCCGCGGGAATCTCTTCGACTTCGTACTCCGCGCCCAGGGTCTCGTCTTTCCAGATGATGGCCTTCATCTGCAGCAGGTCGACCACGCCGAGGAACTTGCCTTCCGCACCGATGGGGATCTGTACCGGGACCGGCTTCGCGTTGAGGCGTTTGCGCAGGGTGTCGACGGCATGCTCGAAGTCGGCGCCCATCTTGTCGATCTTGTTGATGAAGCAGATCCGCGGCACGCCGTACTTATCGGCCTGGCGCCAGACTTTCTCACTCTGCGGCTGCACCCCGTGGACGGCGTCGAACAATGCCACCGCGCCATCGAGCACGCGCAGCGAGCGCTCGACCTCGGCGGTGAAATCCACGTGTCCCGGGGTATCGATGATGTTGATGCGATGGTTGTTCCACGTGCAGGTGGTGGCGGCGGAGGTGATGGTGATGCCGCGCTCCTGCTCCTGCTCCATCCAGTCCATGGTGGCAGTGCCTTCGTGCACTTCACCGATACGGTGCGTGCGACCGGTATAGAAGAGGATGCGTTCGGTCGTGGTCGTTTTGCCGGCATCGATGTGGGCCATGATGCCGATGTTGCGACAACGCTCGAGTGGAACGGTTCGCGCCACTTTCTTCCCCTGTGCCGATTTTTCGAGAACCTCTGACATGGTGTATTTCTTTACCAGCGATAGTGGGCAAAGGCCTTGTTGGCCTCGGCCATTCTGTGGACGTCTTCTTTCTTCTTGATGGCGGCGCCACGTCCGTTGGCGGCGTCGAGCAACTCGTTGGCCAGCTTGTCGGTCATGCCCTTTTCAGCGCGGCCGCGCGAGTAGCTCAGCAGCCAGCGGATGGCCAGCGAGGTGCGGCGATCGGGATTGACCTCGACCGGCACCTGGTAGTTCGCGCCACCCACGCGGCGGCTCTTCACTTCGAGCACCGGCTTGGCGTTCTCCACCGCCTTCTTGAAGAGCGTGAGCGCATCGGAGCCGCCCTTCGACTCGAGCTGCTTCATGGCGTCGTAGAAGATGCCCTGCGCGGTGGACTTCTTGCCATCCCACATCATCGAGTTCACGAACTTGGTGACCAGGGTGGAGTTGTAGACCGGGTCGGCGGCCACTTCCCGCTTCGCGATATGTCCTTTTCTAGGCATTTCGTTTGTTTCCTTCTAAATCTATTGGTCCTTGAGATCCTTCGTCGCTTCGCTTCTCAGGATGACGCCCGCGAGCTCACGCC
Organism: Acidobacteriota bacterium; assembly: GCA_030774055.1. NCBI lineage: Bacteria > Pseudomonadati > Acidobacteriota > Acidobacteriota bacterium. The sequence continues at coordinate 3,110 of JALYLW010000124.1, read as the reverse complement.
CGCGAAAGCGGCGTCACTTATTTCGGGCGCTTCGCGCCGTATTTCGAGCGGCTCTGTTTGCGGCCGGCGACACCAACCGTGTCGAGCGTCCCGCGCACCACGTGATAACGCACCCCGGGCAGATCCTTCACGCGGCCGCCGCGGATGAGCACGATGGAGTGCTCCTGCAGGTTGTGTCCGACGCCGGGGATATAAGTGGTGACCTCGATCCCGTTGGTCAGGCGCACACGCGCCACCTTGCGGAGCGCGGAGTTCGGCTTCTTCGGCGTCTGGGTATAGACGCGGGTGCAGACGCCACGCTTCTGCGGCGAGCCCTGAAGTGCGGGGCTGGCCGTCTTGTACTTGGGCGCCGTGCGCCCTTGACGCACCAACTGATTGAACGTCGGCAAAGCGATTCTCCTTACGCCTTCAACGCACACACTTACGCGCTCGCGTTTTGATCCCGCTTGAGGACTGGAGGGCAGCGAACACCGATCGCGCCACACCATGCTTCCTTCGCGCGCTTTCTCGCACACCTAGCGCGCGACGGAGTATTCGAGTGACCTATGTGGTTAGGCCGGCGACGGTGGCCCACGGGATGTGGAGCTCCGTTTCGTCGTCCTTTTTCCTGCATACCCCGCCGAGGGCGGGCAGCGCAGGACTGTTTCAGCGAGGGAGCCCTGATAACGGACCCGGCTTACAGGCCCTCGGGCTTGACCACCAGTACGACTACAGGCACGCCAAACATGACTCGCAGAACCTCACTACTATAGCAATCGCGGCGAACCCTCGTCAACTTCTGCGCCACGCTCGCGTCCTGGCAGTAGCCCGGGCGGCGGGTCCGCCCGCACCACTCGCCTCAACTTGCCGAAACCAGCCATGAGCCGCTACACTCGACGTTTCCCACCCCAACCCTGTGGTGGTCGAATTGTGCCGTCGCGGGCGAACCAGCGACGGGGAGGATACATGCGGCGGTTTTTCGGCTCTTATCCATTCTTATTGCCCGGGCAGCGCAGGGCGCGCCTGGGCTTAGCAACAGCAGCATTGCTCGCCACGTTCGCACTTTTCGGCTGTGGCGGCGGCAGCAGCAGCACCACCTTGGGCCCGGTAGCGACAGTCGAGATGCTTCCGGCGAACGCATCGCTCGACATCGGCGGAACGCTGGGTTTGAGCGTGACCCTCAAAGACGCCGCCGGACATCAACTGCTCACTCCCACCGTGACCTTCAGCTCGAGTAATCCCCTGGTACAAGTAGCGAACAACGGACTGCTCTGCGCGGGGACGTGGGACTCGCTGACCACGCCGATCGTCTGCGGTCCTCCCTTCCCTGCGGTGGGCACGGCACAGGTTACGGCGACCGCGGGCGGAGTGACCGGCGCGCCGCTCACCGTCTTCGTCCATCAGCACGTCGACAGCATCACGCTCACGCCGGCCAATCCCGCTTGCGTCACCCAAGGCGCGACCGTCCAATACACCGCGACCGCCTTCCATGGCGCGACCGACATCTCTTCGACCGTGGGCGGTTTCAACTTCAACGTCGGCAACGTGTCGGTCGCAACCATCAATACCGCCGACCAGCCGACCGGGCAGCCGAACAACCAGATCACGGCCAAGGCAGCGGGCTCGGGACTCACCAACGTCGTGGCCAATAGCTCTGGCACCACCAGCTTGGGCGCGAGCTTCACCACCTGCGGCCCGGCCACCATCACGCTGCACGTAACCGGCTTGACGGACACGACATTCAGCATCGCGGCGGCGGCGACGAAACAGCTGGTAGCGGACGTGGTGGATACGACCGGTGCAACCATCACCGGGTTGACGCTCACGTATGGGAGCAGTTCGCCGGCGGCAACGGTCTCGGCCGCCGGTTTGGTGAGCGGCCTCGCGCCCGGCCAGGCGACCATCAGCGCGTCGTGCACGCCACCCGTGTGCAACGCCGGCGTGAACACCACCGTCTACAGCAACCCGGTGGTTGTGACCGTCACCGGTACTGCGGCCGCGACCAAGGTGTTCGTGACCAGTACGCACTTCGACGCTCCCACCCCGAACGCAAACCCGGTGGTGATCCCCATCACCACGGACACGAACACGGCAGGCACCGCGATCGCTATCCCCGACATCACCATCAACAACGTGGCGACCAAGAGCTTCCCCAATTCGATGTTAGTCACGCAGGGCGGCTCGAAGGTATACATCGGCAGCAGCAACGGGATGGCGATCCTCGACACGGCTACGAACACGATCACGGGCACGATAACGAGCACTCCGGGGCGCGTAGTGAGCATCTCGCCGAACGCGGCGAAGGTGGTGATCGCGGACACCGTGAACAGCAAGACATACATCTATGACACCCAATCGCAGGCCTTTGAGACGTTGCCCATCACCGGCGTGACCGCCGTGGGGTGGACGCCCGACGGTTTCAAGGCCTACCTGGTCGCGGGCACCACGCTGTACCAATACGCTACCGGTCAGATCTCGCTGCGCACCATCCCGATCGGCGACACGGGGGTGAGCGTGGACGTGTTCCCCGGCGGACGATTCGCTTACCTCGCGACCGCGAGCGGCAACCTGGGCGCGCGTGCCACCTGCCGCAACGATTCCACCTATGCGCCGGAAGCGACGCTGACGACCGATGGCGGCCTGCAGTTTGTCCGCGGCGTCACGCTGGTCAGCGGGCTCGCGGCGGTGCCGAAGATGCTCGATGTTGGCGGCGTGTCGATGACCGTGGATACCCCGACCATCGGAGCTCCGGCGGCGACAACGGATTGTCCGCCGAGCATCGCGATCGGCCCAGCCTCGGCGAACTGGGGCGGCTTCGGTATCGCAGCCTTCGCGCCGCGGCAGCTCATCACGTTGAGCAATGGCACGCAGGCGTACGTCACCAGCGACCAGGCGGTATTGCTCGGCTACGACGTTGTCGGCAACACCACGTTCACCGTGCCGGTGGGCGGCGTCAGCCAGTTCACCGGCGGCGCGTTGCCGGATAGCTCCAAGGTCTACGTGGGCGCCTCCGACGGCGCAGTGCACGTGATCGACACCGCCACCCGGCTGCAGACGGCGACCGTGCCCATCAACTTCACCGGCGCCACAGCGTGCGCCGGCGCCGTCTGCGCACCCGACCTGGTCGTGGT
>JALYLW010000123.1 GCA_030774055.1 Acidobacteriota bacterium | reverse complement strand
CCCAGCGTCCAGCGCTGTTTGGTTTTAGAAGGCCCCCGCTATCTCGAGACGCGCCAGAGGCCAGTAGCCAGCAGCTAGCCTTGCTTCAGAAGTGTGCGCGCAGCGCGGCGAAACTCTCGACCACGAGCAGCCGCGCGCCGGTCTGCGGTTCCGCCACCTCTTCGTGCTCGAGGACCCAGGTGTTGTCGTGCGGCACAAAGACTGCGTTCAGTCCGGCGGCGAGCGCAGGATTGATGTCCGACTTCGGGCTGTTGCCCACCATCCATGTAAGGTCGCCGGCCAGTCCGTACTTGTCTTTTATCGAGCGATAGGTCGGCTCATCTTTTTCTGCGACGATCTCGACCGCGGAAAAATACGGTCTCAGTCCCGAGCGCTCCACCTTGCCGGACTGTTCCGTGATGTTGCCCTTGGTCATCACGATGAGGTGGTGGCGGTCGCGCAAGTATTCGAGCGTCTCGGGAACGCCGGCGATGATCTCGATGGGATGTTCCGCGATGGCGTGCGCAAATCCATGAATGGTCTCGTGCAGGCCTGTCGTGAGCGGCTCGACCGCCAGGCGCTCGAAGGTGTCGACCAAGGCGTGCGCAAAGGAGTGCAGTCCGTAGCCGTGCTGCACGATGCAGTCGCGCTCCACGTCGTTCAGCACGTCGCGCACCTGCGCCGGTGTGTACGCGCGATGATTGAGAAAGCTGATGAAGTCGGCGATCGCGCGCTCGAAGTAGATGTTGTTCTCCCAGAGGGTGTCGTCGGCATCGATGAGCAGCGTCTGGCGCGGGGACGAGGTCGGAGACGAGGTCGGAGGAACGTTCGCAGGCATGGCTTCATCAGCCATTCTATTGGAGCGCCGGATCGGTCGCCGTAGCGGCGCGGTCTTCCTTGGTGGTGTGGATGACGCAGCCATCGTCCATGTAGGCGCTGCGTTGTCCGCGCACCACGGAACGCGCGATAACGTGATACTGCTGCACCTGTCCGTGGTCGTCGGGCTCGCCGGAATAGTCGAAGCGGTAGTCGCCCTTCGATCCCGAGGCGAGCGTAGCGTCGATCAGGTTGGCGTCGCGTAGCTCGATCAGCGTCCGCGCGTAGCCCTGCTTCGGATGCCGATACTCGTAAGACACGTTCGCCGTGCAGATGGTGCGCAGGCTGCTGACGAACGTCGCTTCGGCCGGCGACTTCGGGAAATACCTCCTCAGGATGGTCGGCACCGCGATTGCGATCAGGGCCAGCAACACCAGCCCGCCGGTCCACCGCCACAGCGACCTGTGTTTGCCCTTCGTCGCGCCTTGTTTGCCCTTCGCCGAGCTGTGCTCGCCCTTCGTCGCGCTGTGCTCGCCCTTCGCCATCGAACGCAATCATAGCGCAGCTTCCCGCGCGTGTGGCTTCCCCATTAGAATCGTTGGGCTATGAGAATGGATCCGCGCGGGGTCGTCGCCGCTCTCCTCTTAGCCGTCATCCTTATGCCTAACAGCGCCAGCGCGAAGACGAGGACCCGGCACTCACGGAAGAAGAAGCAGACCGCAGTCACGGCGGCCGCCGTGACGCCCGCGCCCGGGCTCGACAAGCGCCTGGCGCAGTGGAAGCGTTATCCCATCACCTTCTCGGAGCAGAGAATCACGCCGCGCGAGCGCCAGATGGTCGAGAAGCTGGTGCTGGCGTCGCGCTCTCTCGAAGACATCTTCTGGCGGCAGAGCGATCCGCCAGCGCTCGAGTTGCTCGAGGCGTTGCGCGGGAAGCAGGACGCCACCAGCCAGAAGCTCACCCGCCTGCTCACCATCATGGGCAGCCGCTTCGACCTGCTGGCGGAGAACCAGCCCTTCGTGAAGGGCGCGGTCTTCTCGCCCGGACGCGGCCTCTATCCCCAGGGGCTCACGCGTGAAGAGATCGAGCAATACGTGAAGCAGCATCCTGAGAAGAACGACGAGATCTACAACGGCGCGACGGTGATCCGGCGCAAAGGCGAGCAGCTGGTGGGCGTGCCCTACCGGGTCGCGTACCGCGATTTTCTAGAGCCTGCGGCCAAGCTGCTGCGCGAGGCCGCCGACCTGGCCGGCGATGCCGCCTTCGCCAAGTTCCTCCGGCTGCGCGCGGACGCGCTGCTCTCCGACGACTATTACCAGAGCGATCTCGCCTGGCTCGATCTCAAAGACCCGAAGTTCGACATCATCTTCGCGCCCTATGAGACCTATCTCGACGACGTGCTGGGCGTGAAGACGAGCTACGGCGCCGCCGTGCTGGTGCGCAACGAGCCGGAATCGGCGAAGCTCGCTGTCTTCCAGGAATATGTTCCTGACATTCAGGACGCGTTGCCGCTGGCGGCGGAAGATCGTCCTTCGAAGCGCGGACACCTCACGCCCATGGAGGTGATGGACACGCCCTACCGCGCCGGCGACCTGCGCCATGGCTACCAGGCGGTGGCCGACAATCTGCCCAACGATCCGCGCATCCACCAGGAGAAGGGGACGAAGAAGATCTTCTTCAAGAATTACATGGACGCGCGCGTCAACGTCGTCATCCTGCCCATCGCAAAAAGACTGATGCGCGCCGACCAGGCGGCGAAGGCTTCCGGCGAAGGCTATCTCGCCGCCGTGATGATGCACGAGATCTCGCACGGACTCGGCCCGGCGTTCTCGCGCGTGAGCGGCCAGCAAGTGGACATCCGCAAAGCCATCGGCCCGATCTTTTCCGGACTGGAAGAGGCTAAGGCCGATGCCGTCGGCATGTACGGACTGAAGTGGCTGGTCGACAAGGGCGCGCTGCCCAAGGACCGCCTGGAGGAGTACTACGCTTCTTACGTTGCCGGCATCTTCCGGACGGTGCGCTTCTCCATCGCCGAGGCGCACGGCCGCGCCGAGATGATGGAATTCAATTTCCTGAGCGAGCAAGGCGCCATCCGGCGCGCGGACGGACGCTACGAGATCGATTACGCGAAGATGCCCGCGGCCATCGCGAAGCTGAGCCAGGAATTGCTCGAGATCGAGGCCACCGGCGACCGTGCCCGGGCCGAGGCGTGGTTCAAGCGGTACGATTCCATGCCGGCGGAGTTACAATCCGCCTTACGTTCGGTCACCGATGTCCCGGTGGACATCGACCCGATCATGCCATTCCCGGAGCCAGTCCAATGAGCCGTGCGGAATCAAAGAACGAGCGCCGGCGCTTTGAGCGCGTCGAGGTCGATCCGAAGTCGGGCGTGTACGTCACCAGCCCGCGCGGCGCCAAACAAGGCGAGGTGCGCCAGCTCGGGCGCGGCGGCTTCCTCATCACCACCACCGACGACACCAAGTTCAAGAATGACAAGAAGCAGAGCTTCGTGATCGTGGATCCGCAGGAAGACCTCAACGTCTACGTCCACGCCACCTTCTGCTACTTCCAGCATGGCTGCGCCGGCTTCGAGTTCAACGACCTCGACGCCGATTCCGCGGTGAAGATAGGGATACTGATCGGGAAGTATTACGTATCCGACACCAGCCTGCTGCAGATCGACAACCAGCGTTAGGGAGAGACGGCCTTGTGGCCGTCGCCTACTCCACGAACTCCACCTTCGCCTTGGTGGGGATGATCTTCGCCTTGTGTCCCTCTTCCAGCAGCAAGCGGATGGCCCGGCGGCCTTCCTCGCCGTAATCCACCGTGCGCTCGTTCACGTACATCGAGACGAAGCGATTGGCGAGCGAGCGATCGAGATCGCGCGCGAACTGCATGGCGTACTCCAGCGCCTCTTCGCGGTGGTCGAGCCCGTACTGGATGGAATCCTTCAGCGCCTTCGCCACCCGCGGAATGGTCTCGGCGCCGAGCGAGCGCCGGATGGCATTGCCGCCCAGCGGCAGCGGCAGCCCGGTCTTGTCGCGCCACCATTTTCCCAAGTCCACGATCTTGTGCAGGCCGTGGCGGTCGTACATGATCTGTCCTTCATGGATGATCAGCCCGGCCTCGTATTTGCCGGCTTCCACCTGCGCCATGATCTGGTCGAAGGGCACGACCTCGGTCTCGATCTTGGGCGCGAAGAGCTTGAGCACGAGATACGCCGTCGTCAGGGTGCCGGGGATAGCGATCTTCTTGCTCGTGATCTCTTCCACGGTGAACGCCTTGGACGCGATGATCATCGGGCCGTAGCCATCGCCCACCGAGCCGCCCGAACCGAGCAGCGCGTAATTCTCCTGGATGTAGGGATAGGCGTGGAAGCTGATGGCGGTGACGTCGTAAAAGCCTTTGCCCTCGCGCGCCTTGCGGTTCAGCGTCTCAATGTCGCAGAGGGTGTGCGTGAACTTCAGTCCGGGCACCCGGACCTTGTTGGTCGCGAGCGCGTAGAACATGAACGCGTCGTCGGAATCGGGACTGTGCGCGACGGTGATCTCGCGCGTTTTCGTGGCGCTAGCGGTCGGCATGAATTGTGACTTCTGAGATTTCGTATCGGGGCACGGCTGGGGCCGGGCCGGGTGGAGAACATGGGAACAGTGAGGACAATGCCTAGCTGGCCTTCGACCCCGGGAGGTGCCAGCGTGTCGCGATGCCGGCGGCGGAAATCACTTTCAGTACTTCGGCGGCGAGGAACGGATATAGCCCCCACGCAACCGCCTGCGCCAGGGGGACACGGAAAATAACGATCAGCCAGTTCACGCCCAGCGCGAACAGCAGCAGCTCGCCGGCGGTCGCGCCGATGAGCGCGCCCTTGAAATCTTTCTTGCCTGCCTGGAACGCCCAGCCCGCCAGGAACGCGACCACCGGGTAGGCCATCAGGAATCCGCCGGTCGGGCCGAGCAACTGCAGCATCCCGCCTGGCGCCATCGTTCCACTAACGACGGGGCTGAACACGGGCAGCCCAGCGAGGCCTTCCGCGAGATACAGCACCATCGCGGCGAAACCACGGTTGGCGCCGAGCGCGAGCCCGGCAAGCAGCACGGCAAAGTTCACCAGCGAAAGCGGCACCGGCGTCCCCGGTAGCGGGATGGCAAAGCGTGCCGCCAGCGCGACGAGCGCGCTCGCGCCTATGACCAGCCCGGCTTCTCGCAGCAGGCTGGGTACGGCAATATTTTGCAGACCGACCTTCTCGGCAGCGCGTTCCGTCACTCGGGACATGTTTTCCTTAGAACTGTTTTTCTTGGGACCAGTATTCCTTAGGACCAGTATGCCTTAAACACTCTTAGACCTTGGTGGTCTCGCGTTCGTGCTCGCGCTCGTGTTCCAGGTCTTTCAGCGCGCGGTGCAGCGCCGTCTCAGACGCCTGCAATTGCCGCCGTACCCGCAGGTACAGCGCGATCGTCGTGCCCAGGACCGTGAACAACGAGAGCAGCAGGACCCCGAAGAGAAGCTTCATCAGCAAGCCGATAGCATAACAAAGTCGCCGGTCTCTAGTCGCTACTGGTTTAACGCCTCACTGTGCGATACGTCCAGTAGAAGCCAACACTGAAGCCGAACGCCAAGATGGCCCACGCAAGTGGGGTGTGGGCAAAAAAACTCACAGGATCCCAACCGGCCGCCACGCCTTCCGGCATGCGCGCTGACCTTACAGACAACCAGCTCACGAACAATAAGCTTGCCGCTAACAGACCGGCGACGCCTCCTGCCACGCCTCCCGCGATACTCTTTGCCCAAAGCATCACTTTCCCGCCATCGCCTGCTCGAGGTCCGCCGCCGTCCGCGGCAGGGCAGAGGTCATCATCACCAGCTTGCCCTCCGCGTCCACGTAGAACATGTCTTCCAGGCGGATGCCAAGCTTTTCCTCCGGAATGTAGATCCCCGGCTCGAGCGTGAACACCTGCCCGGGACCGAGCGGGATGGAGTAATCACCGGCGTCGTGCACCGCAAGGCCGACGTAGTGCCCAAGCCCGTGGATGAAGTACTGCCCGAGCGCTTGGCCGTGCATGTCTTTGCCGTGGGTGTTGATGTAGTCGTAGGCGGCTCTGTAGAGCGAGTCAGGGCCATTGCCGCGGCCGAGCAGCGACTTGCCGCTGCGGAAGGCGTCGATCGCGGCCTGCTGCGCGCCGTAGACGATGTCGTAGATCTCGCGCTGCCGCGCCGTGAACTTGCCCGTGACGGAGACGGGCAGCGTGCGCGTGATGTCCGCCGCGTACATGGAATATTCGCCGCCCACATCCATCAATACAACGTCGCCCGACTGCATCTTGCCCGAATCCAGCGAGTAGTGCAGCACGGTCGAATAGAACCCGGAGCCGACGATGGGCGCGTACGCCGGCCTCTCGCAGCCGCGCCGCCCGAACTCGTACTGCATCAGCGCGGATATCTCACGCTCGCTCACTCCCGGCTTCACCGCCTTGAAGGTGGCCTGATGTGCGGCGACGGAGGCGTCCACCGCCTTCTGCATCAGCGCCAGTTCGCCCGCATCTTTCACCATGCGCAAGCGCCCGATCAGCGGGGCAGCGTCTTCAAAGCCGATGTAGTTGGGAAAAGAATTGGCGCGGCGCAACCATTGCAATGGGATGGTCGCCGGCCGGCTCTCATCCCACGCCGCCAGGCCGGAGTAAACGGTGGCGCGTGGCGCCGGCAGCACGCGCACGATCTCATCGCGCATGCGGTCGAGCACGGCGACGTTGTCGAACCCGGTCGCGCTGCTCGCGTTCCGGCTATCCGCACCTAACTTGGGACCAGTCCATTTTTCCTGCGTCGCATTGTGCGCCGGAAGAAACAGTATCTCGGTGTACGCACGGGCTTTATTCTCGCCCGCCGCCGCGGTCGCCGGCGCGATCAGCAGCGCCGCGCCTGGCTCCGACCATCCGGTGAGGTAGTAGAAGTCGTTGTCCTGGCGAAATCCAAAGACGGCGTTCGGACCTTCCGGCTCCGTAGCCGCGAACAGCAACACCACGCCGCCATGAGTCATCGCGGCCAGCTTCTGCCGCCGCGCGCGATAGTCGGCGTTGGGCTGGCGCTCGAGCGCGCTGGCGGCGACGGCCGCGAGCACCAGGAACACAAGGGTATTGCGAACGTTTCTCATAGCGGAGAGAGGATTGTACGCCGCCCATCTCGGCTGGCGAAACGCCGGGGCCGCTTACTTTGCCAGCGCCTTGTCCAGATACTTCGCGATGACCGTCTCATCCACCTCGCCGGCGTCGTTGTAGAGCGCTTTGCCGAAGCGGTCGATCACCACGATGTGCGGGATATATCCGCGGTAATACTTCTGGACGAGTCCCTTCTGCGCGCTGGGCAGTTTCTGGTCCATGTCCACGACCACGAAGTTCACGCGGTCTTTGTACTTGTCGTAGAGCGAGACGGAGCGGCGAGCCTGCCGCTTGGAGTTGAATCAACCCTCGCCGACGATGAGCACGTAATTCGGCTTGCCGGCAACGATGCCCTCCGCCAGGCGGTCGCCGGTGACGAGCGGCCCATCGAGCGAGTCGGAGTTGTAATCCAGCTTGGGATTGAGCTTTAGGTTGTCGCCCGCGAAGGCGAGTGTGCCCGCGAGCAGAAGCGCAGCGATCAGCGTGCGGCTCATGTCAGTGTGACTCTCCGGTCCGAGCAAAGGTTACATCGGAATCCGGACAGCGGAAAGCGCCCTCATACCCCCACCGGGAACGGCTTCTCGTGCATCTCCGCGGTGGCGGCCGAACCTGAGCGCTCGAAGCGGCCTTGCAGCAGCGACATCAATCCCGTCACCCAGTAACCAAACACGAACAGCGTGAGGAAGGGGACGGTGATGAAGTTCTGATTCACGATCGCGTACCACACCGTGTAAGCGAAGTAGCACCCCACGAGCATCTCGAGCCACGGCACCCAGCCCAGCCGCCGCCGATACTTCTGCGCCATCGCGCGCTCGCCCTTTTTCTGGACGGAATATTTCGGAGTCCGCTTGAACGCGCTCTGTATCCCGAAAAGCGCTTCCAGCACGGCGCGCGTGTTGGTGAGCGTCAAGCCGATGCCCAGCGCCATCAGGAAGGGAAGGTACAAGAAGGTGCGCAGCCACTTGCCCGGGTACAGCTCTTTCTGCGACACCAGGTAGAAGCTCGAGATGCTGAACGTCGACGCCAGGAACAGCGGCAGGTCGATGTAGAGCATCTGGAACCAGCCCTGGTAGAAGCGCGTGACCATCGCGGGCAAGAGCAGAACCGACAGCACGATCATCAGCGGATAACTGATGTTCGCCGTCAAATGGTAAACCGCCTCGATCTTCACCCGCAGCGGCGCGTTCGACCGCCAGACTTTCGGCAGGTCTTTCTTCGCGCACTGGATCAGCCCTTTCGCCCAGCGCGCCTGCTGCACCTTGAACGCCGTCATCTCGATAGGCAGCTCCGCCGGACACTCCACGTCCTGCAGATACTTGAACTCCCAGCCCTTGAGCTGCGCGCGGTAACTCAAGTCGGTGTCTTCGGTGAGCGTGTCGTGCTCCCAGCCGCCGGCTTCGTCGATGGCTTGCCGCCGCCACATCCCGGCGGTCCCGTTGAAGTTGAAGAACACGCGCGAGCGCGAGCGTCCGCCATGCTCGAGCACGAAGTGTCCGTCGAGCAGGATGGCCTCCACGTTGGTCAGGAACGAGTAATCGCGGTTGAGATGCGTCCACCGGGTCTGCACCATGCCCGTCTTCGGGTCGACGAAGTGGTGGATGACCTGCATCAGCCAGTCTTCCGGCGGGACGAAATCGGCGTCGAAGATGGCGACGAACTCACCCTTCGCCGTCTTCAAGCCTTCCTGCAGCGCGCCCGCCTTGAAGCCTTCGCGGTTATCGCGATGGTGGTAGCTGACCGGATTCCCCAACGCGGCGTAGCGTTCAACCACCGCACGCGCCACCGCGACGGTCTCGTCGGTGGAATCGTCGAGCACCTGGATGTCGAGCTTGTCTTTCGGATAGTCGAGCTTGCAGATCGACTCCACCAGCCGCTCCACCACATATTGCTCGTTGAAGATGGGCAACTGGATGGTCACGCGCGGCAGCTCGGCAAAACGCGCCGGCGGGTCCGTCACCTTGTTCTTCTTGTTGTGGTAGTACATCCAGACGAGCTGGTAGCGATGCAGGCCGTACATCGCCAGGATGATCATCACCACGAAGTAGGGCAGCAGCAGGCCGTAGTCGAACCAGTTCGGCTGGTACAGGCCTTTGAAGGTGGTGTCGGTGATCTGCCGCTTCAGCGTCTCGAACACACCCTTCTTCTGCGCCCACACCAACGCGGCGGTGAAGACATAGGAATAGCTCCAGATTGTGGCCAGCAGGTGCAGGGTGTGTCTCTCTTCTACCAGTGCGTCCGCGAAGGGGACGGAAACTAAAGATTGTAACAAGAGGGCGAGGGTTTGCCGTTACATGGCGGGTTCGACCGGTCAGCCGGAGTTAGTTCAGGAAGAATTTCGTGTACAGCGTGTCTCTCTGCGCGGGGCGGAAGCCGGCGTCGCGGATGATATGTCGCAGCTCTTCCTCGGTAGTGCAATTAGTCGTCCCGGCCGCGCGAACGACGTTTTCTTCCAGCATCACCGAGCCCACATCGTTGCCACCGAAGCGCAGCCCCATCTGGCAGACCTTTAAACCTTGCGTCACCCAGCTCGACTGCACGTTCTCGATATTCGAAAGGAAGATGCGCGCGATGGCCAGCGTCTTCAGATATTCCACCGAAGTCGCCTCGTCCCAGCCACGTCCGCCGAGCGCGGTGTTGCCCGGCTGGAAGGTCCACGGGATGAACGCGGTGAATCCGCCCGTCTCCTGTTGCAGGTCATAGACGTGCTGGAAGTGGTTCACTCTGTGTTCCAGCGTCTCGCCCACACCGAACATCATCGTTGCCGTGGTCCGCATGCCGAGCTGGTGCGCGGTGCGATGGACGTTCAGCCAGTCCGCCGTCAGGCACTTCAGCCGCGCGACCTTGTGGCGCACTTCGTCGTCGAGGATCTCCGCGCCACCGCCGGGGATGGAATCGAGCCCGGCGTCGCGCAGCCGCGCGATGGTGTCGCGGATGGAGAGGCCATTCAATTCGGCGAAGTGGATGATCTCGCTCGCCGAAAAACAATGCAGATGGATCTGCGGGAAGCGCTGCTTGATGCCGCGCAGCATCGCCTCGTACCAGTCCATCTTCAAGTCGGGATGCAATCCGCCCTGCATCAGCACGCCGGTGCCGCCGAACTCCACCGTCTCCTGGATCTTGTCGTAGATCTGGTCGAACTCGAGCACGTAGCCCTTGGCGCGTCCCGGTCCTTTAATCGGCGCGTAGAAAGCGCAGAAGGTGCAGTACTCGGTGCAGAAGTTGGTGTAGTTGATGTTGCGGTCGATGATGTACGTGACCACGCCCTCGGGATGCAGTTTGCGCCGCAGCGCATCCGCCTCCATGCCGATGCCGATAAGGTCGTCGGAGCGGAACAGGTCGAGGGCTTCTTGTTTGGTCACGCTCATCGCAATACCTATTTTACTGGCCAGGAGGCCGGGAACCAAACCTCGCCCTCCACGTTCAAAAAGACGCTCGCTCCAACAAATAATGATGGGTCATGCTGAGTGACCGAGGGCCCCGCGCGCTTTCTTCAGCGCGGGTATCGGTCGCGAAGCACCTTGGTTTTCGCTCTTACCCGCGAAAATCCACTAGCAGGCCAGCGCCGTCCCGCGCGACTCATCCAGGAAGTCGATCGGACGCATGGCGGGGATCACGCCCGTCTCGACCGCGTACTGAAAGAACAACTGCATGCCCTCGAGTTGGGCGTCATCGAGTGAGTAGTCGATGCTCTCGGTGAGATAGCTCTTCACCTCTGCCTCGCTGATACCGACGCGCGGCGCCCACTCGCGCGCCAGTTTTTCCACGTTCTCGGGCAGCAGGCCATGGTCGCGCGAGGTCTGGAAGATGCGTGGCAGGTCGAGCTTGCGCCCATGTCCAGGTCCGACGACCGCGGCCTTGCGCACCGCCCAGAAGGCGAAGACGAAGGGCTTGCCGGTATGCCGCGTCCACTCTTCGGCCAGGTCGTAGCAGAGGTACCGCGAGCGGTCCACGGTGAGCGCCGGGTCGCCGATGATGAGCGCGGCGTCATTCTCCGCCAGCATGTTGGGCAGCTTGGGCTCCATCGCGGTGAACAAGCGTTGGCCGTCGTGCCACTTGCGCAGCAGCACGCGGCAGAGCGCCACCGAGGTGCGCGAAGAACTGTCGGCAGCGATGGTCTTGATCTCGTCGAGCGGCTTCTTGCTGACCAGCAGGATCGATCGCACCGGGCCGTTGGCGGCGATGCTTACCCCCGGGATCACTGCCAGGTCAGGGATGGTCTGGTAGGCGATCACGGGGATGATGCCGATGTCGGCCACGCCCGCGCGCAGCTCCTGCGCACACGCCGCCGGCACGGTGTAGTGCACCTCGAATTGACGGCGCAGGTCTTCATGGTCAAAGCCCCACATCAGTGGAGCTGTGTTCAGGAAGGAGATCGCCGAGACGCGCAGGCGCGAAGCCATGATCGACGGAGGATTCTAGCAAAAGTTCGGAGACTGTGCCGGACACGCCCACGCAAAAACTCTCGCCCGCCGGCATGGCCTCCCGCTACACCACAGCGACCCGGCCGTGAGTCGGATGCCCCTGATTGTCCTGGAAACGATATCGTCCCGCGATAGAGGTCAGAGAGAAGAGAATCGCTGCGCGCTGCGGTCACGCGTTTGCTCCTCTGTTCGGTATGGTACAGTCGGCCCCACGAGACCTTCCCTATGGCGCATGCCGCTCCGAGACCGGCGCCGTCCTCTTCCCCCAGCGAGCAGGCAAAGCTGTGGCTGGCGCTCGCGCTCACGCCCACGCTCGGACCCAGCCGCGCGCGCAAGCTGGTGGAGCACTTCGAGTCGGTCGATAACATCTTCCGCGCCTCGCTCACCGAGCTCGAAGCCGCCGGACTACGCGCCGGCGCGGCACAATCCATCGGCACGGGAAAATCGCTCGCGCTCGCCGAAGAAGAGATGGTGCGCGCTGCCGCCTCCGGCGCGCATATCATCGGACTCAGCGACCCCGCGTACCCGCCGCTGCTCAAGCAGATCTACGATCCGCCCGTCGTGCTCTTTGTTCGTGGGGACGTGGAGACCATCTCGCGGCCGGGCATCGCCATCGTCGGCACCCGTCACCCCACGCCCTACGGCATTGGGATGGCTGAGCGCCTCGCGTGCGACCTGGCGAACCGCGGCCTCGTGATCTTCAGCGGCATGGCTCGTGGCGTGGACACTGCCGCCCACCGCGGCGCCTTCCAGGCCAAAGGGCAGACGGTCGCCGTCTTCGGCACCGGCGTCGACGTGATGTACCCGCGCGAGAACAAGAAGATTGCCGAGCAGATGGTAGCGCTGGGTGGTGCGCTGGTCTCCGAGTTCCCCATGGCGACCTTCGCGGCGCCACAGAATTTTCCCATCCGCAATCGCATCATCAGCGGACTCTCCCTCGGCGTACTGGTGGTGGAAGCGGGCGAGTATTCTGGCACCCGCATCACCGCGCGCTGCGCCCTCGAGCAGGACCGCGATCTGTTCGCCGTCCCCGGCAACGTGACCAACAAGAATTCCTGGGGTCCGAATACGCTTATCAAGCAGGGCGCCCGGCTCACCGCCACCTGGGAAGACGTCTGGGAAGAGCTGCCCGCCGAGGTCCAGGCCAGGCTCGTCCCAGAGACAGCGTCTGAATCCAAAGAGCCGTCTACTGCATCTCTATTCGAGGACGATCAAGCCCTGGGCGCTGCCGAACGCAAGATCTTCGCGCTGCTCAAGCCCGACGAATCCACCCACATCGATGAATTAGTGGAGCAGTTGGAGCCGCACGTCTCCTCCTCCGAGATCTTCGCAGCGCTCTTCGAGCTGGAGATGAGCGGCAAGATCCGGCAACTTCCCGGCAAGAATTTCGTCAAAGCGTTCTAGGACGCAGTCGCTCGGGGTGACCTCTGCAAAGAGGCCCCGATTTCGGATTTCGCGTGCAGTCGTGCTAGTTTCAGTCCCATAGGGGAACCATAGGAGACCCATTGGCAAGAGCACTCGTAATCGTCGAATCGCCCGCCAAGGCGAAGACGATCAATAAATATCTCGGCAAAGGCTTCGACGTGGAAGCCTCGCTGGGGCATGTGAAAGACCTGCCCAAGAAGACCCTGGGTGTCGACGTCGAGAACGACTTCGAGACCGAGTACACCGTCATCCCCGGAAAAGAAAAGGTTCTGGCCCGGCTGAAGAAGCTGGCCAAGTCGGCCTCCGCCATCTATCTGGCGCCCGATCCCGACCGCGAAGGCGAGGCCATCGCCGCGCATCTCGCCGAAGAACTTGGCGGCGACGATTTCAATGGCAAGAAGAGGAAGAAGAAGAAGGGTGAGGAAGCGGTCATCATCCACCGCGTCACCTTCAACGAGATCACGCAGAAGGCGGTGAAGGAAGCCTTCGAACACCCACGCGGGATCGACCGCAACCTGGTCGACGCGCAGCAGACCCGCCGCGTGCTCGATCGCCTCGTCGGCTACCAGGTCTCGCCGCTATTGTGGGACAAGGTCCGGCGCGGCATCTCCGCCGGCCGCGTGCAGACCGTCGCGTTGCGGCTCATCGTGGAGCGCGAGCGCGACATCAAGGCTTTCCAGAAGGTCGAATACTGGACGCTCGACGCCCATCTCGCCGGCGCCAAGCCGCCGCTGTTCGACGCCAACTTCGTCGGCGCCAACCCGGAAAAGAATTCCATCCCCGATGAGGCGACGGCCAAGCGCATCCAGGCCGACCTCGAGAACGCCGCCTGGGTGGTTCGCGAGGTAGAGAAGAAGGAGCGCCGCCGCTCCGCCGCGCCACCCTTCACGACGTCGAAGTTCCAGCAGGATGCCTCGCGCAAGCTGCGCTTCAGCGTGAAGCGCGCGATGATGATCGCGCAGCGTCTCTATGAAGGCATCGACGTGGGCGAAGAAGGCTCGGTCGGCCTCATCACTTATATGCGTACCGATTCCACCCGCGTCTCCAATGACGCGCTCGGCGAGGTCCGCGAGTACATCGCTTCGAACTTCGGCGAGCCTTTCCTGCCCGAGTCGCCCAACTTCTTCAAATCGAAGAAGGGCGCGCAGGAGGCGCACGAGGCCATCCGCCCAACCGGCGTGATGCGCCATCCCGATGCCATCAAGCGCTACCTCCAGGAAGACGAGTACAAGGTCTACAAGCTCATCTGGCAGCGCTTCGTCGCGTCGCAGATGAATTCCGCCGTCTTCGACCAGACCTCCGTCGACATCGACGCCACGGCGAAGAGCGGCACCGGCACTAATTATCCCTTCCGCGTCACCGGCTCGGTGCTCAAGTTCGAGGGCTTCCTCAAAGTCTACGAAGAGTCGAAGGAAGGGAAGGACGAAGAAGACGAAGCGCTGCGTCACAAGCTGCCGGCGCTGGAAGCGGGCCAGAAGCTCGAGCTCAAAGGCCTGAAGCCGGAGCAGCATTTCACCGAGCCGCCCCCACGTTTCAACGAGGCCTCGCTGGTAAAAGAGCTGGAAGAGCGCGGCATCGGACGCCCGTCCACCTACGCGGCCATCATCTCGACCATCCAGGAGCGCGGCTATGTCATGAAGGGCGGAGGCAAGTTTGCGCCCACCGAGATCGGCCTGGTCGTCACCGACCTGCTGGTAGCGAACTTCCCCGACATCTTCGACCTGCAGTACACCGCGCGCCTCGAGGAGGAGCTCGACGAGATCGAAGAGGGCAAGGAGAAGTGGACCGACGCGCTGGGCGAGTTCTACAAGAAGTTCGCCAAGGACCTCCGCTACGCCGAGAAGCACATGGAGAACGTGAAGCGGATGGAGAAGCCCACCGACGAGAAGTGCGAGCGCTGCGGCTCGCCGCTGGTCATCAAGTGGGGCAAGCATGGCTCGTTCTTCGCCTGCAGCGCCTACGCCAAAGACGATCCCAACTCCTGCACCTTCACCAAAGAGAATCCCATCGACCTGCCCGACCTCGATTCCGCCGACCTGCAGGAGACCACGCAGGAGGAATACTGCGAGAACTGCGGGCGGCTCATGGTGCTCAAGCGCGGACGCTTCGGCCAGTTCATGGCCTGCACCGGATATCCCGAGTGCAAGACCACGCGCCGGCTCGATCAGGGCAAGAAGGTTCCCGACATCCCGCTGGAAGAGAAATGTCCGCAGTGCGGGCGCAACATGATCCTGCGCCACGGCCGCTACGGCGAGTTCGTTTCGTGCTCGGGATATCCCGACTGTAAGTACATCAAGCAGAACTTTATCGGGATGAAGTGTCCGAAGTGCAAAGTAGGCGAGATCGTGGAGAAGAAGGCGCGCCGCCGCGGCAACCTGTTCTACGGGTGCGGCAATTATCCGAAGTGCGACTTCACCTCCAACTGGAAGCCGGTCGACGAATCGTGCCCGCAGTGCGGTAATCCGTACCTGGTCGAGAAGCGGCTGAAATCCGGGACCGTGATCGCCTGTCCCAACAAGAGCGCCGGGGCCGACGAGGACGACGCGCCCAAGCGTAGGAAGAAGAAGGGCGCCGCCGCCGAAGCAGCCGAGGCACCGGCGGTGCGATGCGACTATTCACGGCCGATGCCGGAAGCTGCGTCAGTCGCGTAGTCTCGCGTAGTCCTCGTGCGATCCTCGTTCGGCGTCTGAACGTTCGGTGTCCGAAACGTTCGGTGTCTGAACATTCGGCGTCTGAACCGGGTCCATGGCATAATCAGCCCCCCCAAATCGCCAAGGAGTCACCCTATGGCCAAGAAGACCAAGGCAAAGTCCGCACCGAGATCGCGTCCGGCGACGCATGCCGACGCTGAGCTCTTGCTCCACCTCTACGACCAGCGCCGCGATGAGAAGCTGCGCAAGGCCCGCAACTTCGTGCTCTTTGAATTCATCCCCACTGCGGACGAGGAATTCGCTGCCCTCGCGTTCAACTTCGGGAGCGAGCAGCAGTTGCACTTCCGCATGGTCTTTTCCTACTGGGAGCAGACGGCAGCGCTGTCGAACCGCGGCGTGATCCACGGCGAGCTGTTCGACGACTTCTCGGGTGAGCTCTTCTTCCTCTACGCCAAGTACGGCTCGTTCTTCCACCTCATGCGTGAACGTCTGAACCCCGACTTCGGCAAGCACATCGAAGAAGCGGCGATGGCCACTCCCGGGCGCCGCGCGCGCGTGGAGCGCGCCCAGAAGATGATTGCCAGCCGGCGCGCCCAGCCCAAGGCCGCGGGACGGTAAGCCAAGCAAGAGAACGGGCCGGGCACTCTGCCCGGCCCTGGTTTTTTGCCCCGCTCGACGGGCGACTACGCGATGTATTCCTTGATGTATTCGTCTTTGGTAGCGGTGAGCTCGGCGGCATCGCCATCGAAGATGATCTTGCCTTCGCGCAGGATGAGGAAACTGGTCTTCACCTCGATGTTCGCGCCCGGCTGGATGGGCTTCATCTCGTTGGCCTTCACGTCGAAGTAGCTGGTGGCCATGGTGAAGGCGTCCTGCAGGCGATGCGTCACCAGCAGCGAGCTGGTCTTGTAGACGTCGCGCTGCTTCACGATCAACTGCACGATGGTGGTCGAGGTGATCGGATCCAGGCCGCCGGTGGGCGAATCGTAGAGGATCACCTCGGGCTGCGTGATGATGGCGCGCGCGATGGAGACGCGCCGCCGCATGCCGCCGGAAAGCTCTGAGGGCAGCATGTCCATGGTGTGTTCGAGCTCGACGAAGCGCAGCACCTCGCGCACCCGGTTATCGATCTCTGCTTCGGGAATATCGTGCTCTTCGATCAGGCGGAAAGCCACGTTGTCGCGCACCGTCATGGAATCGAACAACGCGCTCTCCTGGAAGACCATGCCGATCTTGCGGCGCAGCTCGAACAGGTCTTCTTCTTTCATCTTCGTCACGTCGTGGCCGAGCACCCAGATGTGTCCGCTATCGGGCTGGATGAGTCCCATCGCGAGTTTGAGCAGCGTGGTCTTGCCGGCGCCGGCAACTCCAAAGATGGCTTTGGTCTCGCCGCGTTTGAGTTCGAAGGAGACGCCATCCAGCACCACGATGTCGTCGAAGGCGATGGCCACATCGTCGAACACGATGGCCACGTGCTGCGTGTCCTGCGCGGCCACGTCTCCCGGGATGGTCGCCGTGAGTGACAAGACTTATCCGCCGCCGCCCATGAAGACCATCAGCAGGCGCGTCCAGAAGAAATCAACGATCAAGATGAGCACCGATGCTGCCACCACCGCCTGCGTGGTCGCGCGGCCCACACCCTGCGTCCCACCCTTGGTCGACAGGCCGTAGTAACAACCCACGGTCGACAGGATGAACCCGAACAGGATCGGCTTGGTCAGTCCCATGAACACGTCTTCGAACACCAGCGACTGCCACGCCTTGCTCCAGTATTGGTTGGCGTTCAGCCCCAGCATCAGCGTGGAGACCATCGCGCCGCCCGAGAGGCCCACGAGGTCCGAGATGATGGTGAGAAAGAACAGCATGGTCACGCTCGAGACCACGCGCGGCGTCACCAGTTTCTTCGAAGGATCGGTGCCCAGCGCGCGCATGGCGTCGATCTGCTCGGTCACCTTCATGGAACCAAGCTCGCTGGCCATGCCACTCGAGTTGCGGCCCGCCACCATCAGGCTGGTGAGCACCGGACCCAGTTCGCGCACCATCGAGATGGAGACCAGTTGTCCGATGAGCGAGAGCGATCCGAAGCGCACCAGCGTGTTCGAACCTTGCAACGCCAGCACCGCGCCGG
The DNA here is from genome assembly GCA_030774055.1 of Acidobacteriota bacterium. Classification (NCBI taxonomy): domain Bacteria; kingdom Pseudomonadati; phylum Acidobacteriota; species Acidobacteriota bacterium. The sequence continues at coordinate 11,568 of JALYLW010000123.1, read as the reverse complement.
TGAAAAAGCCGGTCAACACAACGATGGGCAGCGAGCCCACTCCGACCAGGTCCATCTGCACCAGCGTGTCTGCCACGTAGCGCGGCCGTCGGAAGACGTTGCTCAGCGACCTCGCCGCCAGCAGCGAGTAGTCCTGCACCGCCAGCACCGTGCCTTTGGCCCAATCGACCGGGGAGATGAGTTCCATGCGGAAGCAGGGAGTGTAGCAGAGGAGCCGTAGAAGGGGGAACAACCGTGACAGGGTCATCCCCTCAGCATGACCCAGACAAGGGGCTCTAGCCTTCCTTCGCCTTCTTCTTGATCTCGATGTTCAACCGCTTGATCTTCTGGTTCAGCGTGGAAAGCGGGATGTGGAAGCGTTCGGCGGCCTCGGTCTGGTTCCAATTGCATTTTTCCAGCATCTCGCCGATCACGCGCCGCTCGCACTCTTCGATGATGTCGAATAACGATGCGTCAGCGCGCTCCGCCAGGATGCGCCCGACCACGTCGCGCCCGAGCACGCTCGCCGGCAGCAGGTCGCTGGTCACGGTCTCGCGCGGCGCCAGCACCACAGCGCGCTCGATCACGTTCTCCAACTCGCGCACGTTGCCCGGCCAGCCATGGTCCAGCAGCGGCCGCAGCGCCTCCGGCGCGATGCCCGAGACCGTCTTGCCATTCTCTTGCGAGAATCTCTCCAGGAAGTGCTGCACCAGCAGCGGGATGTCTTCACGGCGCGCGCGCAGCGGCGGCAACTCCACCGCGATCACGTTCAGGCGGTAATAAAGGTCCTCGCGAAACTTGCCTTCCTCCACCTGCTGCTTCAGGTCAACGTTCGTCGCCGCGATGATGCGCACGTCCACTTGCAGCTCGTGCACTCCGCCCAGGTGCATGAATTTCTTGTCCTGCAGCACGCGCAGGATCTTCGCCTGCGTGTCCAGCGACATGGTCGCGATCTCGTCGAGGAAGAGCGTCCCCCCGTTGGCGACCTCGAACAGGCCTTTCTTCGACGCGATGGCGCTGGTGAATGCGCCCTTCACGTGGCCGAAGAGCGTGGATTCCAGCAGGTCCGCCGGCATCGAGCCGGTGTTCACCGGGACGAAGGCGCGGTCTTTGCGCGGCGAGTTCGAATGGATCGCCTTCGCGATCAGCTCTTTTCCCGTGCCGCTCTCGCCCTGGATGAGCACGGTCGAGCGCGAAGGTGCGACCTGGCCGACCAGGTCGAACACCTTCAGCATCGGCTCGCTCTTGCCCACGATGTGCTCGAAGTTGTAGCGCTGTTTGAGCGCGCGCTTGAGTTGGACGTTCTCGTCTTCGGCGCGGCGCCGCGCCACCGTGGCGCGCACGTCGGCGAGCAGCTTCTCGTTGTCCCACGGCTTCTGGATGAAATTCGTCGCGCCTGCTTGCACCGCGCGCACCGCGTTCTCCACCGTGCCGTATGCGGTGATCATAATCACCGCCAGCTGCGGATCGCGGTCGCGGATCTCCGCCAGCACCTCCAGCCCATTCATGTCCGGCAGCGCGAAATCAAGCAGGATCAGGTCGAAGGGACGCGCCGCCAGCCGCGCCAGCCCCTCTTCGCCCGTCTCCGCGGTCTCCAGCGCGTAGCCTTCGAGGTCGAGCAGCGTCTCGAGTGATTCGCGGATCGCTGCTTCGTCGTCGATGATCAGGATGGAACCGAGCCCGCCGGTGTTCTCCGGCGCCGCTCGACGCGTCAACACAGCAGCATTCGACATATTCAACTCCTTACTCCACTACTTCAGTACCCAACCTTCAAAACTCAAACTTCAAAATTCCTCACACACTCACGGCTTTGCGGACCATGGGAAACTCGAGATGGAACGTGGTGCCTTGTCCGGGCACGCTCTCCACGTGGATCTTTCCGGCGTGCTCCTGGATGATGCCGTAACTCACCGCCAGACCAAGCCCGGTGCCGCGGCGCTCGCCCGTCCCGCCTGCATTCTTGGTGGTGAAGAAGGGCTCATAGATGCGCCGCAGGTTCTCCGGCTCGATCCCCGAGCCGGTGTCGCGGATGGCGATGCTCACGCCCGCCCCGTTCGCGCTCACCACCGTCAGCGTGCCACCCTGCGGCATGGCGTCCTTGGCGTTAAGGAACAGGTTCAGGAACACCTGCTGCAGCTTGCCGCTGTTGCCATGGATGAGCGGAAGGTCGGCGGCCAGTTCCTGCATTACCTTCACCTTCGAGGTCTTCATCTGGTGATCGAGCAGCGCGAGCGTGTCGGCGATCACTTTGTTCAGGTCCACGTCGCTGAAAGCGGCGCCCGAGGTACGCGAGAAATTCAGCAGGTTGTTGACGATCTCTGAGGCGCGGAAGGTCTGCGCCGTGATCTTTTCCAGCAAACCCGATTTCTTTTCATCGCCCTGCACCTGCTTGGCCAGCATCTGCGCGTAGCTCGAGATCACCGCCAGCGGCGTGTTGACCTCATGCGCCACGCCCGCGGCGAGCAGTCCGATGGACGACATCTTCTCCGCCTGCGTGAGCTGCGATTCCAGGCCCAGGCGCTCGGTGATGTCGTCCACGATGATCAGCCGCCCGATCACGTTGAACTTCTTCGTCACCAGGGGCGCGATCGCGATGTTGGTGGTGCGCGTGTCGCCCGCCGGCGTCTGCAAGCGGAATTTGTAGAGGTTGTGGATGCCCGCGTTCTGCCGCACGCGGTAGAACTCTTCGTTGAACGCCGCCGGGAAGACCGCGCTCAGCGGTTTGCCCAGCACTTCCACGCGCGGCATCGCGTACATCACTTCCATCTGCGAGTTCCAGCTCTCCACCCGGTCTTCGAGGTCCACCGCCAGCACGCCCACCGAGATCGATTCCACGATGTTCTCGTTGAATTCCTTCAGCCGCTCGTACTCTGCCGCCTTCTGTTCGAGCGAGGCGTAGAGCGCCGCGTTCTGGATGGCGATGCCGATGTATCCCGCCAGGGTCTCGAGCAACTCCACGTCTTCGCTGGAGAGAAAGTCGCCTTCCATCGTCTTGCCCAGCCCGATGACCGCGATCACACGGTTCTGGATGGTGCAGGGGATGTAGTAATTCAGGTCGAGCTTGGCGATGGTCTCCTGCTCCGCCGGCGTCTCGCGCGGCACCAGCCGCGTGTTGTCGAAGAAGAGGTGGCCGGTCGAGAATTCCACGTGGTGCGTGGTCAGGAAACTCAGCTCCAGCGGGCCGGCGTTGCCGATGCCGAACGAGCGCGCCATGAAGTAGTGGTGGTCGCCCTCTTCGAGAAAGATGGCGAGCTTATCCACCAGCAGCGTGCGCGATAGCCGATCGATGACCATGGTGAGCATCTTCGCCAGGTCGGTCTCGGAGTTCAGCTCGCGCCCGAACTCGATCAGCGTCCGCCGATAGTCGTAGCGCTTGCGATAGAACAGCGGATCGATCACCCGCTGCTGCATGAAACTCTTGAGGGGATCGAACAGCAGCGCCGTCACCACGATGGCGGCCACCAGGCCGGCGGCGCCCGTCGAAGGCAGCTTCACCTGCACGAGGTGCGCGACCATCGCCACCACGCCGTAGTACATGCCGAAGATCGCGGCCGTCACCAGGGTGTAGGTCATGCCGCGCTTGAAGATGATGTCCACGTCCATCAGGCGATAGCGCACGATGGCGTAGCCGAAGGTCAGCGGCAGGAACACCAGCGACAGCACCGAGATCTTCTGCGCCGCCGAAGGCAGCGCGCCCGCCAGAAAGGGCACCACGTAGAGCAAGGTGAAGGGAGCGATGGCCAGGAAAGTCCCGCGCGTGACCCACTTCATCTGCTGGCGCAGCAGCGGCGTGTCGGCGTGCTGGTAGGTATTCCAGAACACCAGCGCCGCGCCCACGAAGTAGAGTGCCAGGTAGAGCATCTCGACGCGGTCCAGGTTCCAGCGCAGCAATTCGGAAGGCGCGAGCACCAGCCAGGTGAAGATATGGAAGGCGAGCAACGCCACCGCCGGCGCATACACCGCCGGGATCACCCACCGATGCCGCGCCACGAACGGCTTGGTCTCCGGGAAGGTGAGCGAGAAGTGCAGGAAGAGCGAGGGTTGCAGCAGCCACGCCACCACGTTCGACCAGTAGATGGTCTCGTCGAAACCGTTCAGCTTGCCGGTGTACTTGAAGGAGTAGAAGACGAACGACACCAGGCAGAAGACGTAGAAGTGCATGGACTTGGGCGCCGTCCAGCGTCGCAAGAGCACGTAGAGGCCGATGCCGAGGTAGATGAGCGCGATCAGCCGCAGGCCCGCGTTCACCGAGCGGTCCGCCGGCTCGAGGATGACCTTCACGTCCACCGGCACTTCATTGCGCACCAGCGAATAGGTGGAATCTTTCCAGATGCCGGTGCGGTAGATCTGCCGCTGCACCGAGGCCACGCTGTTCACGGTTTGTCCGTTGATGGCGGAAAGTTCGTCGCCCGCCTTGATGCCGGCCTTGTCCGCTGGACCTCTGGGGTCCACCCGCTCGGCGCGCAGCCAGCCCTCGTGCTCCACCCACCAGACGCCGTCGGTGGGGACTTCCGCGCTGCGCTCTTTCTGGTAATTGATGAACGCCAGCACCGTGGCCGCGACGGTGAGGACGGCTAAGGCAAGCGCGACAAAACGGATGTGCGACTCTGATCTCATGGGCCGGCGCGGACGAGGGCTCGGACTCTCCGCTGGTGGTATCCGTTCAACCTGCAAACCGGGTTCCATGATTTTGGACAAAGGCAATCCCTTGCAAACCTTTTCGACTCCGTGGGTTAGGGGATTATATCCCGAGCGGCTCGGAAATAATACCAAATACCGTATATATGCTGTGGTTTCACATAGATAGACTCGCCGACGTTAGGACGGCCGGCCTCACACCGCAGTCCGACATTTTGTTTGACCCCGTCACGGGATGTTCATAGACTCCCGCCAGCCTCCCATTTTCCGTGGTCCCTCGCAGTACATCTCGGGCTCTGATCGGCGGTGCGCTGGCATTGCTCTGGCTGCACGTGTTGCTGGTGCTCACGCTGCACGGCGACCACGCCCGCATCGTCGCCTCCGACCTTGTCCAGCTGGCGGCTTGTGCGCTCGCCGCGGCTGCCTGCGTAGTGACCGCACGCCACTCGCAAGGGTTTGCCCGCCAGTTCTGGTGGCTGGTGGGTGGGGCGTTCGCCTGCTGGGCAGTAGCGCAGACGGTGTGGACCTACTACGACGTCTTCGCGATACCGGATAAGCACCAGCTTCCCACCGACGTCCTGTTCTTTTTCTCGTTCACGCCCATCGCGCTCACGCTGCTGCTCGAGACCGAGCCGGAGCGCCGGCACGTCGACTGGCAGCGCACTCTGGACCTGGTGCAGTTCGGCATCGTGCTGTTCGCCGCGTACATGTACTTCTTCTACCTGCCGGCGCGCATCGAGACGCCGCAGGATGCCGTGACCCGCCGCCTCGCGTACCTGTTCAACTCGCGCAATCTCTTCCTCGTCATCGGCGCCCTGCTGCGCGCCACGCTCAGCCGCTCGCGCCAGGTGCGCCAGTTGTTCACCCGGCTCGCGGCATTCCTGATCGTGTACTCCGCTTGCTCCGCCATGGCCAACGTCGCTCGCCTGGTCTGGCAGAGCGAGGGTGGCGACTGGACGAGCGTCGCGTGGACCGTCCCGTTCACCTTCGCCACCATCCTGGCAGTGACCTGGCGGCAGACCGAGCCCGAGCCGGTGATCGAGCGCGTCGCGTCGCCGCGCCAGGCGCTCAGCATCCACCTGCTGCCCACGCTGATTCCGCTGACTGTGCTTTTTCTCTCCAGCCAGATACTGAAAGAGCAAACGGTCTTGGCTTCGCTGCTCATGTTGTTCTCATTCGCGGTCTACAGCGCGCGGCTGGCGGTGAGCCAGGCGCGCCAGCAGCGAGCCGTGCTCGCGCTGCGCGATACCGAGGGACGCTTCCGGCTGTTGTTCGCCGCGAATCCTCATCCCATGTGGGTGGTGGACCTCGAGACGCTGCGCTTCCTCGAGGTCAACGACGCGGCGGTGCGGCGCTACGGCTATTCGCGGGAAGAGTTCCTGGGCATGCGGCTCACCCAGATCCGCCCGCCCGACGAAGTCCCGCGCCCGCTCAACGATCTAGCGGAGGAGAGCGGCATCCGGCAATTCGGCATCTGGAAGCATCGCTGCAAAGACGGCCAGCTGGTTACCGTGGAGATCCACGCCGAGCCGCTTGATTTTGCCGGACGTCCCGCCATGCTGGTGCTCAGCCAGGACATCACCGAGCGCCAGAAGCTGGAAGAGCAGTTGCGCCAGTCGCAGAAGATGGAAGCGGTGGGCACGCTCGCCGGCGGCATCGCGCACGATTTCAATAACCTGCTCACCGTGATCAAGGGATACAGCTGCCTGGTGCTCGATCGCGTCAAAGACGATGAGCAGTTGGCGCGCGAGGTCGGCCAGATCGAGAAGGCGGCGGAGAAGGCCGCCATCCTCACCCGCCAGTTGCTCGCCTTCAGCCGCCGCCAGGTGCTGCAGCCGCGCAACATCAACGTGAGCAACATCGTCGCCAGCGTGGACAACATGTTGCGCCGCGTGATCGGCGAGCACATCGAGATCGTCATTCGATCCGCGCCCGACCTCGGCACCGTGCGTGCCGATCCCAGCCAGGTCGAGCAGATCATCCTGAATCTTGCGGTCAACGCGCGCGACGCCATGCTCGCCGGCGGCCGGCTGACCTTCAACACCTCGAACGTCGTGCTCGATGAGAACTTTGCGCGTGACCACCTGGGCGCGCGTCCCGGCCGCTTCGTGCTGCTCGAAGTCACCGACACCGGCCATGGCATGGACGAAGAGACGCAGCACCACATCTTCGAGCCCTTCTTCACCACCAAGGAGGTGGGACGCGGCACCGGCCTCGGCCTTTCCACCGTCTACGGCATCGTGAAGCAGAGTGATGGATACATCACCGTGGAAAGCGGCCTCGGCCAGGGCACCACCTTCCGTGTCTACCTGCCGCGCGTCGATCAGGCGGTGAGTGAGGGCGATCCCAGTGAGAGCGGTACGCGCCGCGTCGGCTTTGAGACCATCCTGCTGGTCGAGGATGAAGAGGTCGTGCGCCACCTCGCCCATCGCATCCTGGTGACCTCGGGATACAAGGTGCTGCTTGCCAAGGACGGCGAGGAGGCAGAGCGCACCTGCATCGAGTATGACGGCGTCATCCAGCTGCTCATCACTGACGTGGTCATGCCCGGCATGAGCGGACATGAGTTGGTGCAGCGCATCGCCGCCAAGCGCCCCGGCATGAAGGTGCTTTACATCTCGGGATACACCGAGCAGGCGCTGCACGAAACCGATATCCGTTCCGGTGTCGCCTTCCTGGAGAAACCTTTTAGTCCGGCCGGGCTGCAGCGGCGCGTCAGGGAAGTGCTCGAGGGACGTATCATCCCCTCATCGGCCGCTTGGGCGAGTGGCGCACAATGACCGAGGACCAATGAACAATGACCAATGACCCGCGGCGGCCAACCAGCACCAGACGCAAAAAAAGAGGGGACCCAGCGGGTCCCCTCATAACAGAAGCGACAGAGGCGATACTTATAATTATCTGACGCTATCCAGGCACGATCGGTTGCACCTTCCCATCCGCAAAAAAATGTCCGCACCCACGCCGCCGCCCATCGCCGGAGTAGAAGAGCACTCGCTCCTGGTCAGCGGACGCCGCATGCGCTACCTCACCTGCGGTTCCGGACCGCCACTCGTCCTGCTGCACGGCCTGCTCGGCTACTCATTCTCCTGGCGCTTCAACTACGCCGCGCTTGGCGGGATCGCCACCGTCTACGCGCTAGACGCGCTCGGCACCGGCTTCTCCGACCGCGATCCCGAGCTCGGCTGCAGCCTGCGCGATAGCGCTGCGCGCGTGCTCGAAGCCATGGACTCCCTTGGCCTGCGCGAGGCCGACCTGCTCGGCACCTCGCACGGCGGCGCCGTTGCCGTCTTCGCCGCCGCGCTTGATCGCGAGGAGAACGGGCGCCATGGGCGCCACGGGCGTCGGCGCATCCGCCGGCTCCTGCTGGTGGACGCCCTGAATCCCTGGTCGGCCCGCGGACGCTGGCTCGTTCCCCTGCTCGCCGGCCCCATCGGGCGCGCGCTGCCCTGGGCGGTGAAGAAGTTTTCCGCTACGCAAGGCTTCTGGCTGCGCCGCCAGTATGGCGACCAGAGCCGCATCGCCCCCGGCACGCTGGCCGGCTACACCGCGCCGCTCCTCATCGGCGGCACCATGGAGTACGCGCACAAGGTCCTGCGTTGCTGGCGCTCCGACCTGCTCGCTTACGAGCGCGAGTTGGCGACGATCCGCGACGTCGAGACCCTGTTGCTCTGGGGCGGTGAAGACCGCGCCGTTTATGCCAGCTCGGCGCAGGAGTTGAAAAAACGTCTCCCGCGCGCGCAGCTGGTCATGCTCCCGGGCGTGGGACATCTCCCCTATGAAGAGTCACCGGAAGAGTTCAATCGTGTTGTAATGGCGTTCCTGCAAAAAAAGGAAAGCGCGCAGCCTGCCCTCGATCGCGCCCACGCCCATGGTTGACCAGCTCTTCGATCTGCTGCGGCAGTTCTTTGACGATTACGGTTATTGGACGCTGGTCGTCATCCTGCTGCTCGAGAATGCCGGCTTACCTGTGCCCGGCGAGACCACGCTGCTCTTTGCCAGCTTTCTCGCCTACAGCGAGCGCGAGCTGCACCTCGGCTACATCATCCTTTTCGGCATCATCGCCTGCACCCTCGGTGACAATCTCGGCTACCTCATCGGATATCGCGGCGGACGTCCGCTGCTCGACCGCTACCAGCGGTTGTTCCATATCCGCCAGCGCACTATCACGCGCGGCGAACGCCTCTTCCAGCGCTACGGCTCGGTCACTATCTTCTTCGCTCGCTTCCTCTTTGGCATGCGCATCATCGCCGGACCACTCGCGGGCGTCCTGCGCATGCCCTGGCGCAAGTTCGCTGTCTTCAACTTTCTTGGCGCCTCCGTCTGGGTCAGCGTGATCGCCACGCTCGGCTACGTCTTCGGGAGCCAGTGGGTGCGGCTGGTGCACTACCTCAAGAGCGCTCAGCTCCTGCTGCTGGCGCTCTTTTTGCTGGTCGCGCTCGCGTTCTGGCGACGCCGGAGCATGCGCCGCGCACGCCGCGAACGCCGGCGCGCGGGCCGGGTGGTATCCTCGTCTCACTCGCGGTGAAGCAGCCAGCCAAGCGCGTTCTCGTCCTCGTGGTCGGGTGGGGTTTTATCCTGCTGGGCATCGCCGGACTCTTCCTGCCGGTGCTGCAAGGCATCCTCTTCCTGCTCATCGGCCTCGTCATCCTCTCCAGTGAATATGTGTGGGCGCACCACCTGCTGCGGCGTGTCGGTGAGCGTTTTCCGAAGCTGCATAGCCTGATCGAGCGCGCGAAACAGCGCGCGGCAGGCTGGGGCAAACGTGATATGGCCCAGCGCGGCCCCAAGGAACCCGCGGATACTGAGCCCGCGGACCATGCCGGCCCACCCGCTTCCTGAGCCGAACGGGCTGCTCGCAACCGGCTGCTCTCCAACCACTGCCGCCATCGAGCCGCCGCGCTATGCTAGGCTGCTGCGCCAGTCCCTGAACCCACTGCCATGTGGTCTCTGCTGAAGTCGCAATTCGCGCGCATCGACCGCGGTGCCTGGGTGCGTTTCTTCATCGCGCTCGCCGGACTCGCCTTCGCCTTCATGGCGGCCATCTTCTCTACGGTTTTCCGCGAGCAGGGCCACCTCTGGATCTCCGCGCTGCTCGCCTCCTCGGCGCTGCTCATGGCCGGCTTCGTCGGACTCACCGTCGTCCCCTACCTCTTCCGCCGCGTCGTCGTCAGCCGCGTGCGCGACGCTTTCGATTACGACATCACCCGCGAAGGCGTGATCTATCTCGGCATCATCCTGGTCATCGCCGTCGCCGCGTTGAATACCGGCAACAACCTGCTGTTCATCGTGGTCTCCACCATGCTCGCCGCCATCGTGGTCTCCGGCGTGGCTTCCGCCGGCGTGCTGCGCGGACTCGAGCTCGAGGTCGCGATGCCGCTGCACGTCTTCGCGCAGCGCAAAGTGCTGGCGCGCTTCACCCTGCATAACCTGCGCCGGTTTTTTCCCATCTTCTCCGTGGTGCTGAGCGGCGCCAAGCGCAAGCGCGCTGAGCGCCCGCTGCGTTGGCGCAAGTCCGTCTTCGGATTTCCCTTCCAGCGGCCGCCGGTGCGGCAGTGGCTGCGTGTGCCCGATCTCTCGCTCTACCGCGAACCGCTTGCGCCGATCGTCCCACCCATCTTCAGTGGCGCGGTCTATTTCCCCTACATCCCGGGGGGCAGCTCACTCGCTGCCGACGTGGAGCTGCTCTTTCCCAGCCGCGGCGAGTACCGCCAGAACGAGCTGGGCGTGCGCACGCGCTTTCCATTCTCCTTCCTCGAGAAGACGCGGCGCATCGAGGTGCGCGAGAAGATTGTCGTCTATCCGCGCGTGGATCAGACCGACGAGCTGTTCGAAGTGCTGCCCATGATCCGTGGCGAGTTCGAAGCCTTCGTCCGCGGACGCGGCTACGACCTCTACCGCATCCGCGAATACCTGCCCGAGGATTCCGCCCGCCACGTCGACTGGAAGGCCACCGCGAAGTCGCGCTCGCTCAAAGTCCGCGAGTTCACCCGTGAGGACGAGCGCAAGTTGCGCATCATCTTCGATAATCCCGCGGCCGGGGCCGTGCCGCCCGCCGCCTACGAGTCGGCCGTAGAACTGACCGCGTCGCTCGCCTGGCACTTTGCCGGCGAAGATGCCGAACTCACCTTCGTCGCGCCCGGCTACTCCGGTGCTGCCGACATCTATGACTTCCTCGAATACCTCGCGCTTGTCCAACCTATTGAAGCCCAACCAACGGAAGTCCAGCCCACGGAGACCGCCGACATGCAGGCCACGAAAGCCTTTACGCTAAACGCGCTGCCCGAGACTGGCGACTACAACGTGATCCTCACCGCGCGGCCGCGGGGCAGCATTCCGACGCAATTGTGGGCGTCGTCGTATTTCGTCTTCATCGAGGATGCCGGCGTCCGCACCGGCACGGATTGACGCTTCGCGGCCATATCCGGCTTGTACTCCGCTTGCGCCCCGGAGTACGATGCGCGGAGTACGGCGCGAATTCGGCCGACTCTACACCCAGAGGGTTTCCCATGCGCTTCGGACGCAACCTCGCTGTCACCATCCTTCTCCTTACTCTCCCATTCATCGCGCAGGCGCAGCGCCGCTCGCGCACCGTCACCATTCCCGCCGGCACGCAGATCAGCGTCCGCATGACCGATAGCCTGAGCAGTGACTCGACCCAGCCGGGCCAGGAATTCCGCGGCTCGCTCGCCTATCCGCTTGTCATCGACGGAACCGAGGTTCTGCCGCGCGGGGCAGACGTCACCGGCCGCGTCGTCTCCGTCTACAAGTCCGGACGCCTCAGCGATCCCGGCTCGCTCACCCTCGAGCTGACCTCCGTCGGCTCCGGCAACCAGGCGACCACCATCTCCACCGAGAGCTACAAGATCAAAGGTGAGTCCCACACCAGGTCCAACGTCACCAAGGTCGGTGGCGGCGCCGCCCTGGGCGCCATTATCGGCGGCCTCGCCG
>JALYLW010000122.1 GCA_030774055.1 Acidobacteriota bacterium | reverse complement strand
GTGTGGAGGCGGGCGGCCTCGCCCGCCAATCCAGCGTCGAGCAAGATTGCCGACTCAAATTGTCAAAGAACAGCCGGGCGCCGAGCTTGCTCGGGCGCCCGCTTACTCCGCTTGCTTCGTTGTGGGTGCCGCCGGTTTTGGAAGGCGGCATCGGGATAACCCCCTCCCCCCGGGTCGGAGGGAGGCTTCCTGAATGGATTCAACGTTTTACGGATTGGGTAACCCAATGGCGGATTGGGTTACCCAATGCGTCCGTTCGGGGCCGTTGGTGGCGCGATTTGGCATGGCGAACATATGGTGAACGCATCGTAGTCCGATTGGATTCTGGTTGTCAATGACAAAGATTTTCGTATTTCTGGAAGATATTATTAGAAGATTTGCACTGATATTCAGTTGCTTGCCTGAATTCTAGTGTATCCTTGTGGGCGAATATAAAGCGAACAACAACTCGGAGCCTGAGGAGGGGGTAAACAGATAGCTTCCTAAGGGGAATCCCTCTCATCGTGCAGCAGGACGTGTGGTCTAATCTAAGAAAAGTTCGTTCTGTCGCGCTAGCTCGAGACCGCCCTCGTTTCGCTGGTACGCCACAGGACAATGGCAACGTCACCAATTGCGCCAAGAGAGGGATTGCCCGTGGCAAAGATTCTCTCCGACAAAGATGTCCGGAAACTCCTAGGCACAGTGATTCTGGATGCTGACGAGAAAAGACTCAACCCTAACGGAATTGAAATCCGCCTGGGGAAGGCTGTCCTCTTCCATTCCACCGACGAAGAAAAAGAACTTGGTCCAGATATGTTCCTAAGAGTCGCGCCCGGCGAAACGGTGACAATCTCTAGCTACGAAGATTTCCGTTTCACAAAGGAAGCTATCGGGAGAGTCTTTCCTGGCTGCGACATGATGGCGCTGATCACCCCGACAACCACCATGATGCGTGAGGGAATCTTGCAGTCCGCGACAAAGGTGGATTCCGGTTGGGATGGAACACTCAATTGGGGACTCAGGAACAGTTCCATCAGAGACTTCGTGCTTGGTTACGGAGAACCAATCTTCAAGCTCACTTTCTTCTTGCTTGAGGGAGATGAGATTCCCGACATCCCCTACGGCCAGCGGGCGAATGACCGGTATCAGAATACGAAGGGCATCGCGCGATCAACGAGAACGATCCCTGCCAATATCCCGAAGGGAAAGCTTGTTGCGTCGTCCGTTGAGAAGCTAGATCCAAAAAAGCAATTGAGAGAGGCGGGTTACCCTTTTAATCACATTAGTAGTGAGCTGACCGAGCTTCACGGTAAGTTCGAAATAGTTTCCAACGACGTGATGCTCTTGAAGGATACGATCGCTGACGAAGCTAGGAAACTGTCAGGGAAAGTGGATGACTCTCAGCGCAATGTTCTCGATAAGGTAGAAAGCCTCTTTGATCGTAAATTCATGGGGGCTATTGGACGCATCATCGCCGCTGGGTCAGTGATGTTTGGGGCGGCTGTGTGGCTCCAGGGGCAGGGGCTCAGCTACCGTTCGATAGGCGCGATTGGCATCATTGCCGGGATAGCGCTGTGGATGTTCATGCAGTTCTTCGTCGGGAAGAAGAAGGCGTCACCGGCCTAGCCTTGTCGACGAATCTTTCCGGTCGGTTCCATACGGTCGCTCCGCAGCCCGGGGCAACTCCTAGCTCTGGTAGTCTTTCCCACTTGGCAAGGCCCTTTGGAACGCCGCAGAAACAGGGAGTGAGGTCGCATCGAGCCCGTGGACATGCTCATTATGGACTTGATGGCCGCTGTTGTCTCTCAGGTTGTTCAAAGGGGCGGCTACGTTACTAAGACAAAGCTACTCAAGCTTCTCTACTTGTTCGACCTTGAGTATTACCGCGTTCATAGGCAGACCTTCACCGGATTCAATTGGAAGTTCTTTCATCTCGGCCCTTGGGCTCGGGAGTTCGATCCCCTTGTTGACGATTTGGTTGTGAACGACATCCTCCTGGAAGGCAAAAGCGCGAATCAGGAGCACGATACGACATTCTATCGGACAGCAGAGCCGAGAGACGCAACCAGGCTTTTCGCAAGGCCTTCAGATGAGCTGCTGCTGCGAGGCGTTCTAAGTACCTGGGCGGACGCCCCAACCAGCGAGATCCTCGATCACGTCTACTTCCACACAGAACCGATGCTGCGCGGCGTCAGGAATGAGCCTTTGGACTTTAGCTGCATAAGCGTCGACGCGCCAGAGAAGTATCAACGTCCACCGTCAAGCGTAACGGAGCAGGAACTGAAGCGCCGCCGTCTCGAATTCCAATCGAAACTTGCGCGTCATAAGCGTGATTCGGTGGATTTTCATTTCACGCCTCCACGTTATGACGAGGAGTTTCAGAAGGCATTAGAGAAGATTGAGGACGCAGACCGCTGATGTTCATTGACGAGTGGTTTGGCAAGGACTTCTACTCGCAACTTCCCCTCGGACATCACAACCCAAACAACTTCGTATTTGGGCAATTCTTCAAGACGCACGCCTACTATCCGCACGAGAATCTGGATTTGTGGCGTCCTGTCCCGGAGGCCAACGAACCCACGAAAACCATCGCCTCGAAATTTCAGCAGAGTCGTGCTGGTAAGGACGCCTTTCGTCGCGGTACACCGCTGCAGGTTCCAAAGTTGGAAACCAACGAGGAGTTCATCGTCGTGCGCGCTAAGGTGCGACCCGTCATGCTAATCCAGCCCGAACTGGAGATCGGGTTTGACAATCGAGGCTATCGAGGACGGGTACATCGTCGGCGTTGTTTGGTCGCCCAGATTTTTGGCCTCGCCGACACGAAGACGGGACAAGCAGAGTTTTCGCCAGAGTTCGTACGACGGGTTCGCAAAGTGGAATATCCCCAGTTGTTGTTCCTGCCCAAGAAGGCCGGATTGCTGGATGTGGATAGCATCTTGAGGCTGGACGAACTTCAGTCGGTATTTACACCCCACCTCGAGTCATTGGCGTTCTCTGTCGGCGCGGAAGTGCAATCGATGTTGAAGGATCAGCTGGCATTCCTAATCACTGCGAAGGGCCCGAACACTTACACCGAGCTTCGCGAGGAAATCCTCGGCAGTCCCGACTAACGGGAGCTAAAGCAACATCATCCTTAAGGAGCGAAAACGTCGCGCGAGGGGGCGAGTTTGAATGAGGCCGGCGAACACGCGGCACCTTTAGTCGCGGTGCTCTTGCATGGATTTGCATGGGCGGGAGAAGCCCCGGAGGCCCCGATCGCTGCGGGCATCACACTCTGTCGCATGAGTGGAACACCCGTTGAATTCTGGTACCACAAACTCTGCGCTGAACAGGGAGTTGACGACGGCGACCCGTTCCAATATGAAGCGTTCCTGCTTTTGAAACCCAGGCACGACGACTACTACTTGAACTTTGGCGATCCGCTGTCTCGTGTTGATCGGCTGCTAAACCTAGTCACCGTAATCACGGGCGGACTTGTTGGCATGTCCAGGATTCTGGTTCTTGAAGATGGTTTTCGTTCCGTGCGGGAGACGCATGTCGTCTTCGCACTTTTTGGTCAGACTGAGTTTTTGCAGGGGAAATGGCCGGCGCTGACGGGAACCGTTTGCGGAGAGATTGCTGCGGCCTGGAAACTGACAGAAGAGTTGTGGGAGTCAGAGAAATCCCGAGGACGGATAGCGAACGCTCTCCTATTTTTCTACACAGCTTGGCGGTCTCATTACATTGAGCACATCTGTTTGAATCTCGCGGTGTGTCTCGAGATCTTGTTCGCCCCAAACTCACAATTTGAAACGGCGCACCAAATCGCATTCAATATTTCCCGCTTTGTGTCGGATCGCCCAGCGGAGCGGCAGTCTGCATTTAGACAAGTGAAGCGATTCTATGCCGTTCGTTCCGCCATCGTTCACGGGGGGATTCCTTCGGACGGGAAGGTCATCGATGCGACTGTGGAGATGTTTCCGGTCACGGTGACTATCCTCCGAAAATTGCTGCTGGATAGGGAGTGGGCCTTGAGGTTCAGTAGCGACGAAGAGCGACGAAAGCTTTTTGACGGCTATCTGTTTGGTGCTTGATGGCCCGCGCCCTTACGCTCGCCCATACTCTCGTCCAATTCCACGCCGGCGCAGCGACGACGAAGAAGGAGAAGCGGAAGCCGAGTAGCGTTAGGACGACGGGGCCTGCGGCAGCGGGGAAGGGGAATCTGTTTCTTCTTTACGCGGGTCTGAAGGCCCGCTCTTCCACCGGTAACTCGGCGTGCTCGGCGTACTCGGCGTACTCGGCGGTGAGATGCTACCCACTAGCCACTGTTTTCCCGGGTCGCTACACTGATTCCATGCTGGCGCCCTACGCAGTGCGCGTTGAGGAGAGTCGCGGTCGCAGGTATCCGGAGCCGGCGCATCCCTACCGCAACGACTTCCAGCGCGATCGCGACCGCGTCATCCACTCGCGCGCCTTTCGCCGCCAGCAGAACAAGACGCAAGTCTTCACCCAGCGCTACTCCGACCACTTCCGCAATCGGCTCACGCACACGCTCGAGGTCTCGCAGATCTCGCGCACCATCGCCGCGCAACTCGGCTTGAACGTGGACCTGGTGGAGACGCTCGCGCTGGTGCATGACGTGGGCCATCCACCCTTCGGACACGCCGGCGAGAAAGCGCTCGATGCGGCCATGCGCGCGCACGGCGACAGCTTCGATCACAACCTGCACGCGCTGCGCATCGTGGAAGACTTCGAGCTGCGCTATGCGGATTTTCGCGGCCTGAACCTCACCTTCGAGGTGCGCGAAGGCATCGTGAAGCACTCGCGGGATTACGCGGTCAAAGACTTTCCGCAACTCGCCGAGTACATGCTCGACCAGCGTCCGCCGCTCGAGGCGCAGCTCATCGACCTGACCGACGAGATCGGCTACAACACCGCCGACCTCGACGACGCTTACGAAGCCCGCCTGCTCACCGTCGAGCAGATCCGCGCGGGCGTGCCGCTGTTCGAAGCGTTCTATCGCCAGCAGGAGCGCCAGCATCCGCAAGTGCTGGAGAAGCTGAAGTTCAACGAGACGGTGAAGCGCGTCTTCGACCTGATGGTGACCGACCTGATCGAGAACACGCGCAAGCGCGCGCAGGATGCGGGCGCGAAGTCGCTCGCGGATATCCGGAAACACCCGGAACGGCTGGCCGCGTTCAGTTCAGAGGTAGAGGCGGCGCGGCGGCAGTCGAAGCAGTTCCTCTACGACCACGTCTACGATTCGGCGGCGCTGCGTCCGGAAAAAGACCGCGCCGAGCGCGTGATCACCGAGCTGTTCGAGCACTTCATCGCGCATCCGGATGCGCTGCCCGCCAGCTACCAGGAGCGCGCGCGCGATTCCTCGCTGCCGCGCGTGGTGTGCGATTACGTTGCCGGGATGACCGACAACTACATCTTCGAGCAGCATACGAAGATGATGGGCGGCAAGCGGACTTCGGGCCGCTGACGGCTCATCCGCTCAGCCGCTCAGCCCCCGGCGGAATCGCTCTCCCGATAGAGCCACGCACCGAAGATGGTCGATGCCAGCATGATGAGGAGTTGCTGCGCGGCGAACTTGAGCATGAGTCCAAGGGTGAAGATGCCCATGAACGCCTCTCCCACGTGCGGCATCAGGTCGCCGATGATCCAGAGCGCAAGCGCCACGCGCGCCGCCGTCCGCGGACCGGGTCCGAAGCGTGGACGTACCGCCGCATAGAGGAAGATCGCGATGAGGCCGATCACGAACCCCCAGGAGATGAAGAACGTGTAACCCGCCGCGCTCGGCTGCGTGTGCCGGATGGCGCTCAGTTCCACGTCGTACTGATTGCCAATGAAGAGCGGTGACAGCGCGAACTCGAAGATGTCGTAGAGCAGGCCGGCGGCGAGTCCGCCGCCGAGCACGCGCTTGTAGTTGATGGCTGCCACCTTGCCTCCATGCCCCCGTGGGTGTGGGGATGCGGAGAGGATTGTAGCGCTTACCGAGTGAACGTCACGCGGTAGACGTGGCCGCTGGCATCGTCGGAGATGAAGAGCGAGCCGTCGGCGCCGAAGAGCACGCCGACGGGACGTCCCATCCACTTGCCTTTGCGCGTCTCGCCGGGCGCGATCCATCCGCTGGCAAAGTCGCGCGGCGGGCCGGCGGGCTCGCCGTGTGCGTCGAGTGGGATGCGAACGACTTTGTATCCGGTGGGAACGGCGCGATTCCACGAGCCGTGGAACGCGACGTAGAGGCTGTTCTGGTATTCCGGCGGAAACATCGGGCCCACCCCAAAGGCGAGTCCGAGCGGCGCGGAGTGGGCCTGCATCTTGATCTTCGGCGCGACGGTCGCCGGGCAATGCTCCGCCGCGTTGCGATCGAACTTTGTGTTGGGCACCTTGTCGCCGTAACAGAAGGGCCACCCGTAGTTGCCGCCCGCACGCAGCTCGTTGACTTCTTCCGGCGGCAGGTCGTCGCCCAGCCAATCGGTGCCGTTGTCAGTCGCCCAGATGGTGTTCGTCTTGGGATTGACGGCGAGGCCGACGGAATTGCGCAGGCCGCGCGCGAAGATGCGCATGCTCGAGCCATCTTGGTTGAACTCCATCACCGCGGCGCGCCGCGGATCGCTCTCGCGGCACACGTTGCAGCTCGAACCGGCGGAGACGTAGAGCTTGCCGCCGTGGAACAGGACGGTGCGGGTCATGTGTCCGCCGCCGGAGGCGGGCAGATCAGCGACCTGCTGCGGATTCGTCGCGCGCACGTTCTTCTCGTCCCAATCGTAAGCGGCGAGGCGATTGGTCTCGGCGACGTAGAGCTTGCCGTTGTGGAAGGTGATGCCGTGCGGTCCGCTGAGATCGCTGAGCACGGTGACGACGCGCTGCGCGCTGCCACTTTGTGCGCCGGGAAGGGCGAGGACTTTGCCTTCGTCCACGCAGGTGGCGAGCAGGGTGCCGCCGGGACTCCACGCCATGAAGCGCGGACCGCAGCTACCGGTGTCTGCGACGATGGCGATGTGGAAGCCGGCGGGAACGTGCAGCTTGGTAACATCTACTTGCTGGCCGACGGAGCGGCATCCGGCGAGCGCGATGAGGAGGAATAGGGCGAAACGGCGCATAGTTTTTCAACCAAAGCTGCCGCGCCGGCCGGTCGCCGGCGCCTACGCATAGATTCTACGATGCGGGAGAAGCAGAGACACTATTCCCCAAAGGAAAGTTCGATGCGGCCAGCGGCAGGGCCGGATGTAACGCGGGAGGGAGGATTCTGGCGGCTATTTCGCGCCGGCGACGGTCGCGACCACATCGAAGAGCACGCGGTATCCCTTGCGGATCTGTTCCACGCGGATGCGCTCGTTGTCCCCGTGTTCGCTCGCCGTCTCTTCTGCGGTGTTCTGGTAGGGCGAGAATCCGTAGCTCACCATGCCGAGTTCCCGATAACGCTGGTTCTCGGTGTATCCGTTATTGAGGCGGGGCAGCACCGGGACACCGGGAAAGTAGCGGCCGGCGACCTGCTCGATGGCGCGGAAGAGCTGGTTGTCGGTCGAGGACATGTTCGCCTCGCGGAAGGTCATGGGCTCGGGCTCGACCGTGACCTCGGGATCGGCGACCACTTTGCGGATGGCGGCGAGGAACTCCACCGGCTTGTCCCCGGGCAGCAGTCGCACGTCGAGATGCGCAGTGGCGACGCTGGGGATCACGTTGGTCTGGCCGGAGCCTTCGAGCTGGGTGAGCGAGATGGTAGCGCGGAACATATACGCCAGGCCCTCCTGGCGCTCGAGCCAAGCCCGGAACTTCGCGTCTTTCATCGCCTTGGTGACGTCGCGGAACTTGGCGGTCATCTCCGGCGGCTGCTGGTCGGCGACGCGACGCATAAACTCGGCGACCACGGGAAGCACCTTCATCTCGGTATGCCACGCGAGCACGCGGTCGAGCGCGCGCACCAGCCGATTGGGGGCGGAGTTCTCGATGGGCTTGGAACCGTGTCCGGGACGTCCGTGCGCGGTGACGACCAGCCAGTAGGGCGATTTCTCCGCCACGTCGAGACCGATGTACTTCACTTTTCCGTTCTCTTCCAGGTTCTCGCCACCCTCTGTGATGAGGAACTCGGCATGGCCAAGCAGCTCGGGCTTTTTCTGGATGACCCAGTCGGTGCCGATGCCATCCACTTCTTCGTCGGCAGTGGCAAGGAAGATGACGTCGCGGTCGAGCGCGAGCTTCTCGCGCTTGAGCATGACCAGCACGACGAGCTGCGCCAGTGCATCGCACTTCATGTCCTGCGCGCCACGTCCGTAGAGATAGCCATCGTCGATGGCGGCGGAGAATGGCGGATGCTTCCAGCGGCTGGCCACGCTCGAGACCACGTCCTCATGGTTCAACAACACCAGCGGACGCTGCTTGGCGGAGGAGGTGGCGGGGATGCGCGCCCACAGGTTGGCGCGGCCGGGAGCGATCTCGAAGACCCGGTTCTCGATGCCCTCGGCGTCGAATATCTGCTTGAAGAATGCCGCCGCGCGCGCTTCGTTGCCGGGAGGGTTGGTGGTATCGACCTTGAGATAAGCCTCCATCCAGCGCTGCGCGAGGTCGGAGTATGCAGCGAGTTTTTCGGGGGCGATGCGATCGGAGGGCTGGACTTTGACTTGGGCGAAGGCGACGCCCGTGGCGGCAAGCAGCAACATCAATGAGACGAGTAAGGCGCGCTTCAGCATGGTCAAGGACTGCGATTGTAAACGTAAGTTGGGAGATGGAAGGTTGTAAATGAAGACTGTGACTGGAAAGGGGCGCGGCGGCACCGGCTCCGAATCGATCAGGCGTTCATCGCTTCGGCGGGGAAAAACAGGTCGTGGTCGCGATTCAGGGGCTCGCTCAGCAGCAGCAGCCCGAACTCGACCCGGTCACCGCAGCGCCGGCACCGGGGCAGGGTGGTGCCGGAGGGGATGAAGACGCCATGCGGCAGGCGATGCGCGTGGTGATAGACGCGATACACCCCGGATTGTTCCAGGATCTGGCCGGGCTTGAAGCGTTCGGTAGGGACAACGTACATCGGGCCTCCGCTTGCGGTCGTGCTGCGCACGGTTTTTTGGAACGGGGAATTGTAACGCAATCGAAAACTTCGTGCGGGAGGAAGAGAAAAAAGTTAAGCGCTGCGGGCGTCGTCCTCGCGCCGGGAAAAATCGAAATCAGTGTTCAGGTCGGCGCCGGCCATGAGCAATCCGAACTCCGCGTCGCGACCGCAGCGGCGGCACACCGGCAGCCGCGAGCCGGCGTTCACGTAGACGTCATGCGGCAAGCGGTGCGCGCGATGGTAGACGCGATAGATCTCCGAGTGGGGAGCGAGGTCCCCAGCGCGCAGCCGACCAGAGGCATCAGAGAAGTTTCGCATGCGAGCACACGTACAGAGGCCAAGGCGGACTATGGCCCTAAATAGATGGATGCCGCCTGGCCCCGGGCGCGTTGCCCACAGAAAAAGCAACTCTGGTTCGCCCCTGCCCAAGCTTCCACCACGGTGTCGCAAGAACCGAAGTAATAACCCAACCGCCACCGTTCCCCAGGAAGCCCTTGGCAGAGATGCAAAGGGCTTTTCTTTTTTCACAGAAGTGGTAGATTGCCGCACACGTTTTTCCGGCAGAGTTTTTCGCGGCAGGGTTTTTCGCCGCGGCTTTTCGCGACGTTTTGCCAAGGGAGAAAGTTCGATGGCAGCGATGGAGGCGATTTTTTATTCGCGGATCACTTCCCCAGTCGGTCCGCTGATCGTTGGCGCCACGCGCCGCGGACTGTTCTGTCTGGAGTTCGATTCGCCGGGCGCGCTGCTCTATTGCACGCGCAACAACAGCAACCTGTGGCTGTTCTCGGAAGAGAAGACCGCGCCGTTCATTCGCGAACTGCGCGAATACTTCGAGGGCAAGCGCACGCGCTTCAGTTTCGCCCTCGATCTGCAAGGTACCGAGTTCCAGAAGCGCTGCTGGAAGGCGCTCACCCGCATCCCCTACGGTAAGACGACGACCTACTCTGCGATCGCGAAGCTGGTGGGACGTCCCAAGGCCTCGCGCGCGGTAGGCCAGGCGAACCACTCGAATCCGTTGGCCATCGTCGTACCCTGCCATCGCGTGCTCCAGGCGGATGGTTCGCTCGGCGGCTACGGTGGCGGACTCGAGAAGAAGGTCACGCTGCTGCGCCTGGAAGGCGCGCTCGCCAACTAACTGCCCGGCTCCGAGCGCCGAGGCGCTGGCTCGTCGTATCGCAGTGTCGTTGTGTTGTAGTGTCGTTGTATCGTTGTATCCGTGTCGCTATCTCTCCTCGAGGGCGCTTCGCGCTAGAATGCGCGAATCGTGTCTCTGCGGCCCATCTTGAGCGCCTCTCTGCTGCCGCTGTCGTCGATCTTGGCCGTGGTCTGCCTTTTCCCGGGATCATCCCTAAGCGCCGCCGACACCATCACACTGAAGAATGGGCGGACGATCGTTGCCGACCGCGTCCACGAGAAGGGCAACCAGGTGGAGTACGAGATCGGCGACAACACCTACGCCATCCTGAAGTCGTCGGTGGCAAGCGTCTCGGCGGGCGGCACGCCGGCGGTGAGCGCGCCGGCGACGCAAGTCCCGGAGGTTCCGGTCGCCGAACCGAGCGACCGCCTGCCCGACCTGACCAACAAAGTGGTGCGCGATGGTGCGGTGGACGCCGACGCGCTGGCGGCCATCGAGCAGCAGGGCGACACGCATCGGAGCGCTGCCGCTTACTACGCCGCGGGACGCTTCGAGCACATCCGCGGCAACGCCATCCGCGGCGCTGACTACATGAAGGAGGCGGCACGGCTCGATCCGGGCAGCTCGCTCATCCTCGAGCATTACGCCACCCTGCTGATGGCCTGCGGACGCCCCGCGGATGCGCTTACGTATGCCGAACAGGCCGTGCGCGTGACGCCGAAATCGGCCGACACGCAGAACGTGCTCGGCTACGCGCTCTACCAGAATGACCGCACGAAGGATGCGGTGGCAGCATGGAAACGGTCGCTCGAGTTGCGGCCGAACGAGAGGACCGAGGCCATGATGGCGCGCGCGGAGCGGGAGTTGGCGGCAGAACACGGCTACGACGAGCAGGCGAGCAGCCACTTCACCATGCGCTATGAAGGGACGCGAGCGCCGGCGGCGTTGCGCCGGGCCATCCTCGACGTGCTCGAACAGCACTACAACGATCTGGCGGCGCAGTTTGGCGAATCGCCGCACCAGAGCGTGGTCGTGATCCTCTACACCGACCAGGCATTCTTCGATGTGACCAACGCGCCTGCGTGGACGAGCGCGCTCAACGACGGCAAGCTGCGCATCCCGCTGCGCGGCATGAATGTGGTCTCCGCTGAGCTCTCGCGCGTGCTGCGTCACGAGCTGGCCCACTCGTTCATCAACTCGCTGAGCCGCGGACACGCGCCCGTGTGGCTGCACGAAGGCATGGCCATGCTGCTGGAGGGTCGCACGACGGGAAGCGACGGCCGCATCCTGGCGCGCGGCTTCGCCAGCGGAAATTTCATCCCGCTCAACGGCATGGAAGGGTCATTCACCACCTTCAGCGCCCCGGAGGCCCGCCTGGCCTACGCCGAATCGCTCGCCTTCGCGGAGCGGATCAACGACACCTATGGATTCAGCGACCTGGTCCGCATCCTGCAGCGCATCGCCGAGGGCTCATCCACCGAGGCGGCGCTCCGCGCCACCATCCACTCCGGATACTCCGACATGGAGGGCGAGATGGCCGGATACCTGAAGGGCAAGTACGGAGAATGAAGCCGGGCTTTGGCGATGGCGCCAAAGTGTGGTACTTTCCATCCCTCCCCAGCGTAACGCTCTCACTATGACTCCGTTCAAGGCAGCGGCACCGGCGAAGACGCTCGCGCAACCAGCGCGCGCGGACGTACCCCAACTCGCGAATTCGGCGGTGGCGGCTAAGTATCGTGCCGCCCGCGTGGGTGGCGATTTCTACGATTACGTGGCCGCGGGCCCCTCGCGCATGGCGTTCCTTATGCTCGACATCGCGGGCAGGCGCGATGAGGCATTGGATATAGCGGCGCACGTGCAGGAGCTCTTCCACCGGCGCGTTCCCGAGCTGTTTTCCGCCGAGGACATGAACGAGGCGGAGGCCACCACCGAGCTGCTGGTGAACCTGAACCACAAGATCATCGAAGCGGCGCACGGCGTGCGCTGCGCCGCGGCGTTCCTGGGCGTGTATGACGACTCGCTCGGCACCATGTTCTACATCAATGCCGGGCACACGCCCGCGCTGCTGCGCGATCCCGAAGGGATCACGCTGCTTTCGGCGCAGGGGCCGCCGCTCGGCCTGTTCTCGCACACCACCAATGACGCGCTGATGTCGGTGCTGCGTCCCGGATCGGCGCTGCTCATCGTCTCCAAGGGATTGGTGGAGGCGCGGGTGAGCTCGAATGAGTATGGCCTGGAGCGTGCCGAAAAAGTGCTCAGCGCTGCGACCGACATCACCGATGCGGGCGCGCTCTGCCAAACGGTGCTCGACGATGTAGGCGAGTTCCTGGCGAATTCCACCGGCGCCTTCCGGCTGCCGTTCACGCGTAAGGATTCGGCCGACAATCCACACAACGATCACACCGCGCTCGCGCTCGTCCGGCGCTAGAGGCTGAGCCCGGGCGCGATTGCTGCGCTCATCTCGCGGTGCTAGCATTCCCAGTTGCCGGTGCCGCGCGCGTGCGTAGCGCGGACGCGCTGCGAGGTCACTTCGATGAAGAACCGCAAGCTGCTGATCATTGCCGGCGTGGTTGTACTCGTCCTCATCGTGTTGCTGGCAGCAGTGCCCCTGTTCGTGAATGTGGACAGCTTCCGCCCCCAGCTCGAGGCGCAGCTCAAGAGCGCGCTGGGACGCGACGTGAAGGTCGCCAAGCTCTCCCTTTCCGCCTTCGCCGGCCACGTGACGGCGCAAGACGTGACCATCTCCGACGATCCCGCCTTCAGCAAACAACCCTTCATCACGGCAAAGTCGGTGGCGGTGGAGGCCAGCGTGATGAAGTTGCTGACTGGCGGCGGCCTGCAGGTCTCGAGCATCACGCTGCGCGAGCCTCAGGTCACGCTCATCCACGATCCCGGCGGGAAGTGGAACTTCTCCAGCTTGGGCGCGACCGCGGCGCCCGGCGCGAAGAGATCGAGCGCACCGAACGTGAGTGTGGGCGAGCTGAAGATCAAAGACGGCACCATCAACGTGGTGCGCCTGGGCGCGCGCAAGAAGATGGGCACCTACATCGACGTGAACGTGACGGCGAAGAACGTTTCGCTGACGTCGAAGATGTCGTTCACGGTCGCGGCCAAGACGCCGGGCAACGGTGAGATGAAAGTCGAGGGCACGGCCGGTCCGGTCGATCGCGGCGACGCCGCCAAGACGCCGCTCGACGCCAAGGTCGAACTGAAGCATGTGGACATCGCCGCCACCGGGTTCATCGATCCTTCGTCTGGACTGGCGGGCATCGTGGACTACACCGGCACGGTGAAGTCCGATGGCGAGAAGGCGCATAGCGAGGGCAAAGCCAACGTGAGCCGCTTGAAGGTGGTGCGCAGCGGCCAGCCGGCCCGGTCCCCGGTCTCAGTGGAGTACGCGACCGACCTCGATCTGGAGAAGCAGACCGGCGCGTTCACCAAGGGGGTGATCCACACCGGAAAGAGCGTTGCCCGGCTCGGTGGCACGTATGACCTCAAGCCCGATACGCCGACGGTGCGCCTGAAACTGACTGGGCAGAACCTGCCGGTCGGTGACGTGGAAGGCCTGCTGCCCGCGGTGGGCGTGGTGCTGCCGCCAGGCTCGTCGCTGCAGGGCGGGGTGGCGAACGCGAACCTCGATCTGCTCGGGCCGATCGATCGCCTGGTGACCACCGGCACGGTGAACGTGAACAACACACGGCTGGCGAACTTCAACATCGGATCGAGGATCAAATCCATGGTCGCGCCGCAGACCGGGGCGAACACCGACATCCAGCTGATGTCGTGCAAGCTGCGCGTGGCGCCGGATGGCATGCGCACCGACGAGCTCACACTCATCATGCCGGCGCTCGGCACCGCGACCGGCTCAGGCACCATCGCGGCAAACAACGCGCTCAACTACAAGCTCAACGTGAAGCTCTCCGCCAACAGCCCGCTCGCCGCCCTGGTGCAGCTGGGCAGCCTTACCCGCGGGGGCGGCACGCTGCCGCTGACCGTCACGGGCACCACGTCGAGTCCAGTGATCATTCCCGACATCGGCGGCTTGATCACCAACCCGTTCGGCTTCGGACAACAGGCGCAGCCCGGCCAGCAGGGACAAAGCGGCATCACCGGCGCGCTGGGTGGATTGTTCGGGAAGAAGAAGAAGTAACTACTTCTTCGTTGGTTTTTCGAACTCGGCCCCCGAGGCCACCACCTGTGGCGCCAGCTTCTTCGCGGTGACGAATATGGGCTCGATGTCCGTGGGGATGGCGGCGAGCTTGGCCAGCGCGCGCTCCAACTCCGGCCCCACCACCGCCTTCGATCCCAGCAGCGCCTTCGCGCCGGCGTAGTCGCCGGTGGCTTCGAGCGTGAGCAGGTCGTGGTCGAGATCGCGGAAGGCAGACTTCACTTTCCCCCAGTCCAGCGCGAACGGCCCGTTTTTGCCGACAACGATCGCGCCTTTGCCGAGCAGGTAGTTGAACTGGATGGCCATGCCGCGCCCGTGAGAGTCTTTGGTGCCGAAGCGCAGCGTGCGGAACATCGAGGCAAAGTACGTGGTATAGAGCTGGCGCTCGCTGATAGTGATGGTCCCGGCCGGGATCTTCCCAGCGCTTTGCTGGTCGAGCAGATATTGCAGCGCGAAGAGTCCGGTGACGTCGGCCTTGGCCTCTTCGATGGTGCCGTAGACCTCTTTCATCTCGGCGCGCGGCGAAGTCTTGCGTCCGTTCACTTCGATCTGCTGCGGACCGAGGCCGTGCGTGAGCTCGTGCGCGAGGATGTGGGTGAAGAAAGCGTCGAAGCTCAAGTCTTTCTGCTCCGCCGGCGTGAGTACCTGCTTCGCGATGGGGATAAGGATGTGCTTGAACTTGGCTTCCTGCACGTTCTTGAGCATCACGCGCTTGGCCCCTTTTTCCGCGACCACGCGCTCATCGTTGGGCAGGTTGTAGGCGGCGGTCTGCACCCCGTGTGCCCCGTCACCGGAGGCGAAGACCTCGTTCACCACGCGGATGGGCGACATGGCGCCGAGCTTGGGATTGCGATACTTCGGCTCGATGGGCAGGTTGTTCTCGAGCTCCTGCAAGTGCTGCCCGAAGAAGCCGAGCTTCGCCGTCTCTTTCTCATCGCGCAGGTTGACGTAAGCTTCGTAACTCGCCTTGTAACCGAAGAGCTCGTCGTTGTAGGTCTCGTAGGGACCGATGGTGATATCGAGCGGCGCGTCGAGGTCCATCCAGGCAACGTCCGAGGCGTAGTAGTCGTTGGACTGGAAGGCGTCGGCCCGCGAGGTGAGGAACTTTTTCAGCGTGTCGTTCGAGGTCAGGCCGGCAGCCTCCCGCAGGAGCGCGGCAGCGCGGTCGAGGTCGGTTTTATATTCCTCGCCGAACGGCACGGCCTTCAGGTTGCGGTCGGGCGCGCGCCGGATCACGGCGAAGAAGCCGCGCGCCTCCTGCTGCTGTTTCGGCGCGAGCGTCTCCACCCACATCTCGAAATCCTGCTTGGTCATGTCTTCGGGATAGAAGTTCGCTCCCGCGGGCTTTTCCGCAGGGACATCCGGCAGGAAAGCCTTGCCCTGGTCGAGGTCCGACCACGGACCCTTGTTCAGCCAGAAGTAATGCAGGCGCGCGCGGCCGAGCGGCGTCTTGTCTTTCTGCAGACGCGCGAGAGTTGCGCGGTCACCGGACCACAGCTGGTCCATAAAAAGGTCGTTGAGGATGGCGGCGGCCTCGATCAGCTTGACCAGCGCCTGCTGGTCGCCGGCGGAGAGGTCCGCGGTCGAGACCACGAGCGGCGTAGGCGCAAAGCGCGCCGTCATCTTCTTGAGGTCGCTAAGCGAAGGCGTGCCCGGTGCCGATTTTGCCGCGGGCTTCGATCTGGCCGTTTTCTTGGAGGGCGCAGGCGGGGTCTGTGCCAGGCAGGCAGCGGCGAACAGGACCGTGAGCAGCAGGGTGGTCGGGGTACGGATGACGTCACGGAGGGAACGCATAGCGGTGGTCTCCATAAGGACTCTACGAGGCGCGGCAGCTAGGGCGCCAGCGCGACCGACCATCATAAATCGGGCTGGGGGCGTGTGGCGCGGGGGTGCCAGGCAGTAGTAAAATCGTGGCTACCGTCTCCTCTATCCCCGCATTTCTGAGAGTGTTATGAACCTGCGTTTTGCCCGCTATCTTGCTGCCGCGCTGCTGCTGGGCGCCTTCACGCTGCATGCCGACACGGTGCTGGAAGAGATCGTGGCGCGCATCAACAACGATGTGATCACACGCTCCGACCTGGAGCGCGAACGCCAGCAGCTGCGCGAAGAGATCAAGCAAGCCAAGGCTCCGAACCCCGACGCAGTCTTCGCCGAGAGGGATAGGGAGACGCTCAAGGAGAAGATCGACCAGCTGCTGCTCATCCAGCGCGGACGCGATATGGGCATGAACGCGGACGCGGAGGTGATCAAGCGTCTCGACGAGCTGCGCAAGAACGCCGGACTCTCTACCCTGGAAGACCTGGAAAAAGCCGCCGAGCAGCAAGGCGTGAACTACGAAGACTGGAAGCTGAACATGCGCAACCAGATCATCACGCGCAAGGTGATCCAGGCCGAGGTGGGCCAGCATCTGCAGATGACGAAGGAAGATGCGGAGAGGTTTTACGAGGCGCACAAGGCCGAGTTCACCCAGCCGGAGCAGGTGAAGCTGGGCGAGATCCTGATCGCCACCGAGCGTCCGGGGCCGGACAGCACGCCGGAAAAGCCGACCGCGGTCGCGATGTCCGAGGCCGAGATCGCGCAGCAAAAAGCGAAAGCCGAGCAGGCGCTCGCCGAGATCCGCGGCGGCAAGTCCTTTGCAGAGGTTGCCAAGCAGGTGTCCAACGGGCCGACGGCCGCGCAGGGCGGCGATCTGGGATTGTTCAAGCGTGGCGTGCTCGCCAAGGAACTGGAGCAGAAGACCTTCGACCAGATGAAGGCGGGCGAAGTGTCAGACATCATCCGCACCAAGCAAGGATTTGTGATCCTGAAGGTGACCGACCACCAGCAGCCGGGCGTGGCGCCGTTCAAAGAGCTGCAGCCGCAGATAGAAGAAGGTTTGTACTACGAGAAGCTACAGCCCGCGCTGCGCGCGTATCTCACCAAGCTGCGCGAAGACAGCTTCATCGACATCAAGCAGGGCTACGTCGACACCGGCGCCAGCCCCAACCAGACCAAGCCCATATTCACCGCCGCGGTGCGCCCCGACGAGAAGCAGAAAAAAGAGAAGCGCAAGTTCTATTGCATGTGGCTGTGCAAGAGCTGACCTGGCCTTGATCCCCGGCCCCCGGCCCGCGGTTGCGGCCGTCCCCCCCCAGCGGCGCCGGGTCGCAGTCCAGGTTGCGAGCACGCCGCAAAGTAGACTACAAATAGCCACCCCGGGCCCGAGACCCCCTGCGATGAAAGACTTCTACGTCCGCGATGCCGCGCAGCAAGAGAACAAGGTCATCACCTCGAACTTCGTGGTCGCGACCAAGCAGATCAAGCCTAAAAAAACGGGCGAGCTCTACCTCTGGCTCACGCTCGCCGACAAGAGCGGCCACATCGAAGCGCGCATGTGGGACAACGTCGCCGACGTGCTCTATGGCTTCGAGCAGAATGACTTCGTCAAGGTCAAAGGGCTGATCAACAAGTACAACGGACGCTTCCAACTCACCATCCACAAGCTGCGCAAGATGGATGAAGGCGAGGTCGAATTCGGCGACTACCTGCCCAAGACCACGAAAGACGTGGAACAGCTCTGGCAGCAGCTGGGCGAGTTTGTCGCCAGCTTCCAGAACCCACACCTCAAGGCGCTGCTCGAGGCCTTCATGGCCGACCCGGAGGTCGCCGCGGCTTACAAGTGCGCGCCCGCAGCCAAGACGCTGCATCACGCCTTCATCGGCGGACTGCTCGACCACGTGGTGTCGCTGGCGACCAGTTGCGACTTGATGTGCCGGAACTATCCGCAGATCGATCGCGACCTGCTGCTTACCGGAGCCTTCCTGCACGATATCGGGAAGATCCACGAGCTCAGCTATCAGCGCGCGTTCAGCTACACCACGCGTGGCCAGCTGCTCGGCCACATGATCATCGAACTGGAGATGCTGCAGGCAAAGATCGACGAAGTGAACAAGAAGGCCGCGGAGGCCGGTGCGCAGCTCGCGACGCCCTTCCCCGCGGGATTGAAAACGCTGGTGGAGCATTTGATCATCAGCCATCACGGGCAGTACGATTTTGGCTCGCCCAAGTTGCCCATGTTCCCCGAGGCGCTGATGCTGCACTACCTCGATGACCTGGATTCGAAGATGGAATCCATGCGCGCGCATTTCGAGCGCGAAGCCGAGGGGGAGGGGGAATGGACGACGTACAACGGGTCGCTCGCGCGCCCGCTGTTGAACACGAAGAAATTCCTTGCGGGGAAGAAGCCGGCGGCCGTGGCGGAGAGTGAGCCGGAGGAGCCCAAAGCGGCCGCGGCGGCTTCGAGCGACGTGGAACCGGGCCCGTGACCGTCGTGCGACCGGGTGAGCACGGAGCGAGCGCCGGATCGCGCGAGCGGAGCGCGAGGGCGTAGCAGCGCTGCTGCGAGCCGTCGAAGTAAAGCCGTCCTTTGCCCAGGGAAATCGCATCTGTTATGGTGCTGCACGGATTTCGACGGAGGAGGCTTTATGCGACTGCAACGTTTGTCGGCATTCGTCCTGGGACTCATCCTATTCGCAGCCCTGCTCGGCTGCGGCAGCAAGCCGCCGGCCGAAGAAAGTGCGCAGCCCACACCCGCGCCGTCACCAGGAACTACTACCTCCGAGGGCACCAACGCTGCCGGGACTACGACCTCCAGCGGGACCAAAGCTCCCAGCATGACGGAGAAGCTGCAGAGCCTCACCAAGCGAAGCACCACGGTGCCCCAAGGCACGGTGCTGCACGTGCGGCTGAACGAGACGCTCAGCTCGAAGTCCAGCAGCCCCGGCCAAAGCTTCAGCGCGGTGGTGGATGAGCCAATCACGATCAGCGGCAAAGTCGCCATCCCCAAGGGCGCCGAGGCCACCGGTACGGTGGTGGACGCGAAGGCGCTGGGAAAATTCAAAGGCGCCGCGCGGTTGCAGATCCGGCTGGAGTCGATCGGCTTTGGCGGGAACAGCTACCACATCGACAGCAGCTCGGTCGCACGCACGGCGAAGGGTAAAGGCAAGCGTACCGCGGTGATGGTGGGCGGCGGCGCCGGCTTGGGCGCGCTCATCGGCGGACTGGCGGGCGGTGGCAAGGGCGCTGGTATCGGAGCGCTGGTCGGCGCGGGCGCCGGTACCGGCGGCGCGTATTTCACCGGCAACAAAGATGTGGTGTTGCCCGCGGAGACCATGCTCGCCTTCCGGTTGCTGAAGCCGATCGAAGTGAAATAGCGAGTCTGCTTGATAGGATAGGCGCGGAC
>JALYLW010000121.1 GCA_030774055.1 Acidobacteriota bacterium | reverse complement strand
CCCGGGCGCGCACGCCGGCACCGCCGCAGCTGCGGTCAGCGCGGAGGAAGAGCTGGCACGCATCATCCCGGTCATCGAGGGCGTGAAGCGCGAGCGGCCGTCGGCGCTGCTCTCGGTGGATACCTATAAGAGCGAGGTCGCGCGCGTCGCGGTCGGGGCCGGGGCGGCGATAGTGAACGACGTCAGCGGGCTGACGTGGGATGCGACCATGGCAGCGACGCTGGCGGGACTGGATTGCGGCGCGCTGCTGATGCATGCCCGCGGGCGTCCCGACGAATGGAAGTCGCTGCCTGCGCTCGCCGACCCGTTTGGCGAGGTGCAGCGCGGACTGGAGCAGATCACGCTGCAGGCGGCGCGCGCCGGCATAGCGAAAGAAAGGATCGTCCTCGATCCCGGCTTCGGATTCGGCAAGCGCTATGAGGAGAACTATCCGCTGCTCGCGCGCTTCGACGAGTTGCACGCGCTGGGATATCCGCTGGCCGCGGGCACCTCACGCAAATCGTTCCTCGGCCGCCTCATCGCCGGGGCCACAACCGGCATGGATGTGAAAGAGGACGCGCCGCCCGGCGAACGCTTGCATGCCTCGGTGGCGGCGGCGGTGGTCACCATCCTGAAGGGCGCACACATCGTCCGCGTCCACGACGTCAAGGAGACGGTGGAAGCGGTGCGCGTTGCCGACGCGGTGCTGGCGCGGGACCGCACCGGCTCCTAGAACGCCTTCTCCGAGTCCAGCAGGATCGTTACCGGCCCGTCGTTGACCAGCTCGACCTGCATCATCTCCTGGAAACGTCCGGTCTCGACCTTGAGACCAAGGCCGCCGAGTTCGCGCAGCTTCGCAACGAAATGCTCGTAGAGACGGCGAGCTTCTTCGGGCCGCGCGGCGTCGTCGAATGACGGACGCTTTCCCTTGCGCACGTCGCCGTAGAGGGTGAACTGCGAGACGACCAGCACCGCGCCGCCGGCCTGCGCGACATCGAGGTTCATCTTGCCTTCGGCGTCATCCTTATCTACATCAGGGAACACGCGCAATCCGGCGATCTTCTCCGCCAGATGATCGGCCGCGGTGTCGGTGTCGGTCTTGGCCACGCCAAGCAACACGAGCAAGCCACGGCCGATCTCGCCCGTGGTTTCACCCCCTACGGTCACTCTCGCCCGGGAAACGCGCTGTATGACGGCTCGCATTTTTCGTCTCCGACAGTCAAAGCCTAGCACGCGTTGACGGAGCGCCGTACACCATCGTGCAGCCGCGCAACCTGCCCTACGAAGCCGGCTACGCCGTCGCTTCAGCGTGGACTTGAAGGTGGAACTCTATCGCATCGGCGAGAGTAGACCGCGTCTCGGCCATTCCAGCGAGCTGAGCGAAAGCGGGTTGGGCGGGATCATGGTGGCTGACTTGCCGATCGGCGAGGCGGTGACGGTCGTCTTCGAAGGCGCTCCGCTGTTACGGCCTGTGCGGGTGCAGGCGGTGGTCCGCACCCGCGAAGGATACAGCTACGGCTTCGAGTTCCTCTCCCTCAGCCGCGAGCAGCGCGCCATCATCCACAGCGCCGCGCTCTTCCTGCCGCGGGTCGCCTAGGCGATCGCGTCCGCGCGGCGAGAACCTCCAAAAATCTTCCGCTTGCGGCGTGAACGCTGCTAACATCCGCCGCCTATGGCAGCTTCAGGGCCCGTGATCGGCGCGCTTCTCGGTGACTACCGCATCCTCGCGAAACTAGGCGAGGGTGGCATGGGCGTGGTCTACCTCGCCGAAGATGTCCGCCTGGGACGCCAGGTCGCGCTCAAGACCCTGTCGCCGGAGTTTGCTCGCGACCCGGAACGGCGGAAGCGTTTCTTGACCGAGGCGCGCGCCGCTGCGGCCCTCAGTCATCCCTCGGTCGCGGCCGTCTACGAGCTCGAAGAGCGTGGCGACGACGTCTTCATCATCTTCGAGTACGTGGAGGGCCGGACGCTACGCACGCTGGTGACTACCCACGGCGTGCCGCTCAGCCAGCTGCTCAAGATCGCTACCCAGGTCGCATCCGCGCTGGAAGCGGCGCACGCGAAGGGCATCGTGCACCGCGACCTGAAGCCGGAGAACGTGATGCTGGGCAGCTCCGGCGAAGTGAAAGTGCTCGACTTCGGACTCGCCCGCTTCGACTCCGGAGTCTTCGGCGGTGGCTCGACCACGCAGTCGTTTGGGTTGACGCAGGCCGGCACGGTGATGGGGACGGTGGGTTACATGTCGCCCGAACAGCTCGAGGGCAAGCCCACCGATTTCCGTTCGGACGTCTTTTCCTTCGGCGTGTTGCTCTACGAGCTGGCCAGCGGCACGCATCCCTTCGCCGGCGAGACGCCGGCCTCGACCATCGCCAACGTGATGGCGCAGGAGCCGCCACCGCTCACCGCCACGAACGCGCTGCATCCGCAGGAGTTGGAGCGCATCGTGCGCAAGTGCATGCGCAAGTCGCGCGACGAGCGTTATCAATCCACACGCGAGCTGTTGGTGGACCTGAAGAACCTGAAGCGGGACTCGGGAGAAGCGCGGGTCGTCACGCCGTCGACGACGGTGGCGCAACCTGCGATGTCGCAGGCGGCAGCGCTACGCTGGTGGCGCATCCACTCGATCGTGTTCGCGCTGTACTGTCCGGTTCTGGTGTGGTTTGCGTGGCTGATGAAAGACTGGACGCCGGAACCGATGGGTCTCACGCTTTTCTTCGGCGTGACTGCGGCCCTGACACTGGCTGGCACGCTCCGCCTGTTGCACCTTAACTTTGCGCTCTGGAACCCGGAGGCGCTGGCGCAGCAGGTCCGCCGCACCGCGCCCTGGCTCATGCTGGCGAACGCGATGGCACTGCTGATGCTGATGGGGATGGCGGGGAACATCTATGTGCAGCACACCGGCCTCGCCGCCATCGTCACCGCGATGTGCCTCGCCGGACTGCTGACCGTCCTCGTCTTCGAGCCGGCAATGGTGCGCAGCGCCTTCCCGGAGGCCGCCGTATTCACGCCGGGCCCGCTGGCTCCGGCCAAGCACGTAGCCGGGATCCAGTGGGTGTACCTGCTGCTGCTCGCCTCCCCCGTGGTGAATTTCGCACTCGGCTCCAAATCGATCGAGGCGCTAACGGTGCAGATCGGCGGCTGGCCGCTCGCCGGCAGGATGGCGGCGGTTGCGCTCGTGCTCGTCGCCTATGGCGGCGCCATCTTCGCCGCGGCGTGGAGCGGCGACGCGTGGCAGGGGAAGCCGGAAGCCATGCGTACCCTCCGCCGCTACTTCCCGCTCTTCGTCGCGCTCGACTACGCGGCGATCATGTTGTGGGCGGGCTGGCTCGCATTGGGTAAGAGCACGCCCCGTCCGCTCTATCTCCTCGTCTTCCTGTTCGCTTACTTGCCCTTCCACCAATTGAAGCTGGCGCGCGAGATGCCGGGCAGCGACGTGGCCGAGGTGCCAGCAGCGCCGGCAGCCGGACAGCGGGGCAAGGCGTTGACGCTGGCCGCGATCCAGGCCGTTTTCGCCGCCTGCTATGCCGTCCTCGGCGTAGCGGTCTCGCGGATAATGCCCGATATCTTGGACCCCGCCAACCCCGCCTCGCGTATACAGCAAGGCCGCTGGACTATAGACGTCGTGACGGCGCTCGCCGTCGCCGGGTTCTTCGTATGCGCCTCTACCGCCATCGGCTTCTTGCGAACACCGCGCGAGACGGCGCCTGGGTTCGTGCGCTTTTTCCCCGTCGTGGCTGCCGTCAACATTCTTGCCGGGCTGATCGCCAGCCTGGCTTCCATCCCGCTGACCGATTCCTTCCTCTTCGCTCTATTCCTTCCGGTCCCGACTGTAGTTGTGACGTTCTGGGAGCGTCGGCTGGCGCGCGAGCTCGCGCCGCCAGAAACAATCGCTCGCGCGACCGGCGCTCGGGACTGGCGCGCGCCACAGACCTGGTGGGTGGCGCACCAGCTCGCCAACCTCCTGGTGCTCGCGCCCTGGGTCGTCTATTGGGGCGCGCTGACGCGTGACTATTTCGGCGCCGTGAGCCGGATCGTCTTCCTTCTGCTGGCGCTGCTGGTGGCGGCCAGGTGGTCATTCTGCTTCGTGCTCATCTTCACCTGGATGTTGAACCGCGGCGCGCTCGCCGCGCAGAACCGGCGCCTGGCTGCGCCCAGCCGTTACGTGGGGCTGGCGATCATCGGCACCATGCTGATCGAGGCGGGCATGGCTGCCGCTAAGAACGAGGTCGGATTCGGCGCCGCCCTCGGTGCCCTGGCGATCGGTGGCCTCGTCAGCGTCCTGTTCATCGAGCCCGCCCTGGTGCCGCCCACGGAGGGATGAGGAGCAGTTCCCCTGGTTTGACCGTTTCCGCTTTCTGCATTTAGCATGAGGGGTTCCGTCGCGCCCGGCGGACCTCGCTGAGGGGAGATGCCCGGGCGTTCGATGTTCCCGGGTCCAGACTCTATATCGGGCTCCGACCACGCCGTAGTCGATCGAACACGCGGTTCAACGCCACACGCGAGGAGAATCAAGAATCCCATGGCAGCCGTTGAAGAGAAGGTAAAGCAGATCATCGTGGAGCAGCTCGGCGTGGACGAAGGCGAGGTCACATCGACCGCGTCGTTCGTAGACGACTTGGGCGCGGATTCGCTCGACACCGTCGAGCTAGTGATGGCGTTCGAAGAAGCCTTCGACATCGAGATCCCCGATGAAGACGCGGAGAAGATCCGCACGGTGAAAGACGCGGTCGATTACATCGACAAGCACGCCAAGGGGAAATAAGCTTTTGGCGCGACGTGTTGTAGTCACCGGCCTGGGGATGATCTGCGCTGTGGGCAACAGCGCAGAAATGGCGTGGAAGAACCTGCTCGCCGGCAAGAGCGGCGTGCGGACCATCACGCAGTTCGACGCTTCCGCTTTCGCGTGCCGGATCGCCGCCGAAGTGCGCGACTTCGATCCTCTCCAGTTCATCGAGAAAAAAGAGATCAAGAAGATGGGACGCTTCATCCATCTGGCGCTCGCCGCCACCGATGAAGCGATGAAGGCTTCCGGCCTCCAGGTCACGCCGCAGAACGCCGAGCGCGTGGGCGTTCATATCGGCTCCGGCATCGGCGGCTTCGACGTCATCGAGCGCGAGCATCGCAACCTGCTCGAGGGTGGTCCGCGCCGCATCTCCCCATTCTTCATTCCCGCGGCCATCGTGAACCTGGCGGCGGGACACGTGAGCATCCGCTGGGGCGCGAAGGGACCGAACGAAGCCACCGCTACCGCCTGCACCACCAGCGCGCACTCCATCGGCGACGCGATGAAGATCATCCAGCGCGATGCTGCCGACGTGATGATCGCCGGCGGCACCGAGGCCGCCATCACTCCCATGGGCATTGGGGGATTCGCCGCCATGCGCGCGCTCTCCACCCGCAATGACGAGCCGGAAAAGGCTTCGCGGCCCTGGGATACCGGGCGCGATGGCTTCGTCGTCGGCGAGGGCGCGGGCATCCTCATCATGGAAGAGCTCGAGCACGCCAAGGCGCGCGGCGCGAAGATCCTCGCCGAGATCGTGGGCTATGGCATGAGCGCCGACGCCTACCACATCACCCAGCCCGCCGAGGGTGGCGAAGGCGCGGTGCGCGTGATGAAGGCCACGCTGAAGGATGCGGGCGTGCCGCCCACCGTCGTGGGATACGTCAACGCGCACGGAACTTCCACGCCGCTGGGCGATAAGCAGGAGTCGCAGGCGGTGAAGTCCGCGTTCGGCGAGCACGCTTACAAGCTGGCCGTGAGTTCCACGAAGTCCATGACCGGGCACTTGCTCGGCGGCGCCGGCGGCTTGGAGGCGGGCATCACCGTGCTTGCGCTGCGCGACCAGATGCTGCCGCCCACCATCAATCTCGATAACTCCGACCCGGAGTGCGATCTGGATTACGTTCCCAACCACGCGCGCAAAGCGAAGCTCGAGTACGCGCTCTCCAACTCCTTCGGCTTTGGCGGCACCAACGGATGTCTGCTGTTCAAGGTCTGGAACGGGTAAGCCTGCAGATGAGCCAATGTAAAGGGCGCGACCAATGGCCGCGCCCTGGCTGTCTTGCGTCTCCTATTTCGGAGCCGGACCGGACTTCTTCTGTATGGTGCCGCCAGTCTTCCCTGCTCCCCCCATGGTGCAGGTGTCGGCTAGGTGGTCGATCTTCGCGACCTTGAAGTGCTTCTCTGCTTTCTCGCTCTTCCCTTTCTTCTCTGCCTTTTCTGCCGCTGCGTCTTCCTTTTCGCCGATCTCCCCACCGGTTTTTACCCAGGTGCCGGTGAGTTTCACTTTGTTCCCTACGTGCTTCGAGAGTTCGTTGGAACCCGGCATGCCGACTTCCACACCCTTCTTGTATATCCCGTTAGTCAGCAGGTACGCATTCTCGGCGTTGGGGCCACTGATGCAGCCGGTAAGCGTGCTGGATTTGGCAGTTGAAGGCTTGGCGGCCGCCAGCGCGAACAGCACGATGGTGACGAACAGCAACATGGTGCGCTTCATATTATTTCCTCCGGTCTGAGTCTGCCCTGTGCAGGACAGTTAGGGACGAATGGCCTTGCTTACGTAGACGATTGTACCGGCCCTGGTGTTGCTCATGACGCGATATGGCGCCGGCCGTGGCCGCGTCACTCTGCTGCCGGCAGCAGCTCGCAGACGTCAGCCAGTTGGTTGCGCTGGTCGCGGCTGAGTCCTACGAACTCGAGACCCACGCGATTGCGGCGCCGGTGGCGCACATCGGCGTGGATCTTCATGGCTTCAAGCGACGGCAAGTTCAAGTGGAGCAACACCGGCTCGCCCGGGCAGAGTTCGCCATTCACTTTTGCGCCCAGGCCGTCAGGGGTGATGTCTTCGCAGACCGCCTCGACCATGAATGGCTCACCGCCGCGGATCATGAACATCTTGATGCCGATCTCGATGCCGGCGCGGACCGTCTGCCGCGCGCGCGGGCCCGCTCCCGGAGCAAGGGGAGAAGCCTCGACCGCAGCGGAGGGCGGCGTTGCCGTGTTGGCAGCCGAGATCGCCTCCCCGGCCGCAAGGCGTCCGCCTCCACCGCGGCGCTTGGAACGCGACTTGATCGACCCATGCGGATCGGCGGCGACAGCGCGCCCACGCTCTGCCAGCCAGCTCTCCAGTGCCGCGTGCGAGGGCGAAGGCATGGAGGTGAAGTGGACCCCGAGACGTCCGTGGTCGTCCGCCCACGTGATCTCGGCCTCCGCCTTGATAGGCTCGGACTGCCCCGGCAGCGTGAATTGGGCCGACAGCTTGCCGCGCCGCTCTGTGTATTCGCGCAGGTGTACCGCCATGCCCCCTTCACTCAGGTCCAGGATCTCGCAGGTCGTCTCCGCAGCGCCGCCAAAGCTGACGCGCGCGTGCACGTCTTCGAGGTGGTGGCGGAACTGGCGCCGCCGCTCGCGCATCATCAGGCCGTGCGCGGCCCGCAAGCTGTTCTTGGTCTTCTCCAGCGAGAGTGGCTTATACAGGATGAAGCCCGCGCCGAAGGAAAACGCTTCCTTCACGCTGGTCTTACCTTCGAGGATGGCGAAACATACCGCCCGCTGGCCACCGGGGGCCTCTTTGACGTCCAGCAACAACTCCGCCGCGGACTCGATGGCTGCGTCGACGAATACGCCGTCGAATCGGCGCGTCACCAGATGGCGGGTGGCCGCATCACGGTCGCCGCACAATTCCGTCTCGATGTGCATGTCCGCAAGCAAGACTTGCAGCACTTTGAGGGTGCGCTGGTCCTGGCTACACACGAGCGCAGAAAGTTGTATGCCCATGGGAGTTGCGCGGGGGGGCACGCACATGATACTTCCAGATCGCGGGAGTGCAACACATATCTCGGCGCGATATCTCGCCCCTCGATGTCTCGCGCCTGGTTGATTCGAAGCCAAAAACTAAAAGGCCGGCAGAGTGCCGGCCTTCCACGTTAGCCAGCGAACGGTTATTCGCTGTCGTCGTCCTCGACGATCTTCTCCTTCAACATCTCTTTCTGCTGCTCTTTCATTTCCTTCTGCTCGCGCTTTAGCTCTTCCTTTTGCCGCAGCATGTCTTGCTTCATCTGCTGCTTCGCTTTGGAAACGGACGTTTTGATGTGCGTGCGATTCTTCTCCAGCTCCACCTGCGCCTTCATCATCGCAAGATCGATGACTTGGGGCGCGAGGCCGGCCAGTTCCTCGATATCGAAGTCAAAGTCAAAGTCGTAGTCGTAGTTTCCGGGGATGACTCGCACCCTGCCATTCGAAGATTGCTTGCGGTCGGGCAGCGTGAGGGTGAGCATCTGCTGGCGCCGCTCGCGCACCACACCGACCGGCACTTTGCCAGTCTTGTTGCGCAGCGCGCTGCGCCAGTCGCTGCGGTCAGAGACGCGCTGCTGGTCCACTTTCACGATCACGTCGCCGGCCTTGAACCCGGCAGCCTCGGCCGGCGAGCCCTTCTCCACGGACCGCACCAGCAGCCCTTCACCATTCTTCACCCCGAAGTACTCACCCAGTTGCGGGGTAAGCGATTCCACCACCAGGCCGACGCGGCCCGGGGCCTGCAGCGCGTAGACCTCGGGAATATCGATCTGGATGCGCGGCATCGGCGGCATGGGCGCCATCGGAGCTATCGCGACCCGCGGCGTAACCACCTTGTACATGTCCTTGCGCGCCGCCAGCGTCACGTTCACCGTCTGCGGATTGCCATCGCGGCTGATGCCGAGCGCGACGTTGCGGCCCGGCGGCGTCTCGCGGATAAGCCGGCGCAGCTGCTCGGTGCTGTCCACCCTGGCGCCGTTGAATAGCAGGATGACGTCGTGCTCCTTCAGGCCGGCCTTGCCCGCGGGCGCGTCGCTGTCGACCATGGTGATCTCCACGCCGCTCTCCGACTTGAGCTTGAGCGCCTGCACCCGATTGCTCGAGATATCTTCGACGTCCACACCCAGGTACGAAGTGTGCGAACCTTCGCTCCCTGCCCACGCCGCCGTGGCGGCCAGCAGCATCGCGAATACTGCGACTCTCTTTTGCAGACTCCGCATGAATGTCTCCTACTTCCCTTTTCTGAACTCGATGTTGCCGATGGTGGTCTGCGCCTTCAACATCGGGCCGCCACCGTTGATCACGCCCTCGGCGAAGATCTCTTTCGGTCCGTAATCGCCGCCCTCGCTGGTGATCTTCAGCTCGGGAAAATCGCTGCGTATCCTGTGTCCGGTAGCCATCTCGATGCCGGCGCGAACGTGCACTCCCAGGTTAGACGGCAGCGTGACCACAATGTCACCCGCGGTGGTCTCGAAGAGTGAGTCGGTGAATGCGCTGCGCGCGCCGACGAACTCCACGTAGATCGAGCCCGCCGCCGTTTGTGCGCGCGCGCCCGCGCGCAGCTGCGTCAGCCGGATGGAGCCGCCGGCGGTGTCGGCGTCCACGCGGCCCAAAGCGGAGCCCAGGCGGATGGAGCCGCCGGCGGTCGAAAGCTTGGCCGTGCCCGCAACGTCGCCGACGTCGATGTTGCCGCCCGCCGTCTCGGCATCCAGGTTCCCGCCGATCTGTTGCGCGCGGATCGACCCGCCCGCGGTGTTCAGCACCGCCGGCGCCTTGATCACGCCCACCTCGATCGAGCCACCGGAAGTGTCGGCATGCACCATGCCGTTGGCGCTGCGGATGGTGATCGAACCACCCGAGGTATTCACGTTCACCTCGGCGCCCGCCACGCCAACATCGATGGAGCCGCCGGAAGTCTCCGCGGCGATGGCGCTGCCGATCTTGTCCATCGCGATGGAGCCGCCGTCGGTCTGCAGATCGGCACGGCCTGCGATGTTGCTCACGGCTACGCCGCCGCCATCGGTGCGCACGTACACCAGCGTGGCGCCGCGCGGCACTTCGATGTCGAAGTCCACCGAGGTGCGGCCATTCTGCGACTCGCAAGTGCCGCGGAAAGTCGCCGTTTCACCCGTCACCCAGGCGCTGATCTTGAACTGTTCGAAGCGCTTGCGCGCCGTCTCTTCCGAGCCGCTGTACACCTTCTTGCGCAAGGTGTAGGCGATGTCGCCGCGGTCCGAGCCGGTGACGCGTACCGAACCTGCGTCGGTCGAGACCTTGATGACCTTGGCGGCGCCCAGCGTGCCCTTGGTCTCCTGCACCCATGTGTTGCCCTCACGATAGACGGTCGATGAGCTGCCGGCCGGGGAATCGCCCATGCCGCCGATGTCTACGTCCGCGAGGACGCAGCCGGCGCTCAGCGCGCTTGCCAGCACCAGCATGACTCCGATGTGGATCAGACGTTTCACCGTGTCGATACCCTTGAGACCTTTCTCTCCTGGTTACTTCGTCTCCGCGTGGTTAATCCATCTCCGGCGTCTGCGCGAGCAGGCGCTTGGACTCGTTCTTGATGAACACGTTGGAATCCTTGTCGGCAAGCTGCATCAGCACGGCGCGAACGCTCGCGTCCTGGCGCACGTTCTTCACCACACCCAGCGCTTGCGCGCGAACACCCGGATTCGGATCGCCCATCAGCGCTTCCAGCATGGCGTCGCGCACGCGCACGTCATCCTTCACATACGGACGCAGCGCTTCCAGCGCCTTCAGCCGCACGCCCACGTTCTTGTCGTAACGCAGCGCGTAGATCAGCGCCTCGCGTACCTTGGAATCTTCCGGCTTCTGCACCAGCAAGTCCATGGAATCCATGCGCACGCCCGAGTTGGTGTTGTTGCGCGCGGCAAACAGCAGCAACTGCTGGATGGCGGGATCG
Organism: Acidobacteriota bacterium; assembly: GCA_030774055.1. Classification (NCBI taxonomy): domain Bacteria; kingdom Pseudomonadati; phylum Acidobacteriota; species Acidobacteriota bacterium. Next base: position 4,878 of record JALYLW010000121.1, on the reverse strand, counting down.
TCGAGCGACCCCTCCCTCTGCGCCGGCACCAGCTGGTCGTACTTGATCTGTACCTTGTTCGAGTCTGGCTCCTGGGTGATGCCGCGGATGGACGCAATCGCCGCCTCCGCGGGCGCCGTGACATTCCCGCCCGCGGTACCGAGCGGCCTCGGGCCGCGCAGATAGCTGTAAGCCGTCATCGTGCCGGCGGCAAATCCAAACACGAGTAGCGCGACGGTGAGCGCCGGCGAGAGCTTCACCTGCTGCAGCCAGCCGGCAAAGTCGAAGGCGAAGCGCGACCAGCCATGCGACTGCGTGCTGGTCTCGAGCGTTTCCTGCAGCCTCATCCGCGAAGCTGCCAGCAGGTTCGGCGAAGGCTCCGCCGGCGACACTGCCGACATCGTCATCTTGAAGTCGCGGACCCCCGCCACTTCGCGCTTGCACTCGGCGCAGCGCTCCACGTGCTGCTCGAACTCGTGACGCTGATCGTCGGGCAGCTCTTCGTAGATATACAGGGCCGCGTTCTCTTTGATCCAATCGCAGTTCATAGTCCCTTACCTCATGAGCGCGAGTGAAGCTCGCAGCTTCTGCGTCGCCCGGAACAACGTGTTCTTGGCGGTTTCTTCGGTGGTGTTCAACATCTCGCCGATGGTGCGTAGTTTCAAACCCTGGTAATGCTTCAACTCGAAGACCATCCGCTCGCGCGCTGTGAGCTTGCCGAGCGCCAGGGAGATCTTCGCTCCCAGCTCGCGCCGCATCAGGTCATGCTCGGGGTTGGCGTGCGCGCGCGCGTCTGATACCTGATCGATGATGCTGTACTCTTCGCCCTCGGAAGTCGTCACCACCGGCGCGTCTTCTTTGCGCACCTGGCGTTTCCGGATGTGGTCCAGGCAAAGATTGGTGACGATGCGATAGATCCAGGTGTAGAACGAGCACTCGAAGCGGAAGCTCCCCAGGTTGCGATAAGCCTTGAGAAAGGCTTCCTGGTAGATGTCCTGCGCGTCCTGCTCCGACCCGGTAAGGTGGAGCGCGAGCCGCAGCACGGCACGGTCGTACTGACGCACGAGTTCCTCGAACGCCGCGCGGTCTCCGCGTTGCGCCTCACGGATCAACAGGCTGTCGTCGGTGCGATTCAGGGCCTGGCTGACCATGCGCCCCGCCTTTGCGGGGAGAGATTTGGGACCGCGAGCGCCAACCGCCGTCAAAACCAAGGCTTCGGCCGGCATGCTTCTCCTGACTCAGTCTCGTTCTTCGAACCGGTTGGCTAATCCCAACTGCAGGCTCGACTTACACGATGGATAGACGCGTCAGGAGGGGTTCCGTAAGCAAGCCGGATTATAGATTATGTTGCTTTGGCAGATGGGTTGCTCACCGCAGCCAACACCCCGCATCGGCGTATCCTCTTAGGGTTGGAGAATGGCCTTCGGGCTGTCTCCTCACAGCAATGGACTGATGACTGAACCTTCTGAAAACGCAGGGCTTAGAGACGTAGACCGCGACGTCATCGTCATCGGCGCCGGGGTCGCCGGCCTGTGCGCTGCCGCGGAACTCGCGCGCGCCGGATTGCGCGTCGAACTTCTCGAGGCGCGCGACCGCATCGGCGGACGCATCTGGTCGGTGCCGCAAATGGCGCTGCCGCAAGACGGCGGCTCTCGGTCGACGGAACCAGTGGAACTGGGCGCCGAGTTCGTCCACAGCAAACCGCCAGAGATATTCGCTCTCGCCAAGCCGGCGCGGATGCAGATCGCGCTCGTCGGCGGCGAGATGTGGCGCAAGCGCAACGAACGTCTCGAGCAAGACCACGCGTTCTACCAAGAGGTGGACGCCATCCTGGGCAAAATGAAACGGGGTGAGCGCGATCGCAGCTTTAAGGAGTTCATCGAGGAGTGCTGTCCCCAGGATTCCGACGCTAAACGCTGGGCGCTGCAGTACGTCCAGGGATTCCACGCCGCGCATCCTGAGCGCATCGGCGTCTGGGGACTGATCGAGGGCGAAGAAGCGACCGAAGCCATCGGCGGCGATATGCAGTTCCGCGTGCTTAACGGATACTCCGTGCTCGTCGACTATCTCCGCGCGCAGCTCGATCCGGAAAACTGCCGCGTGCGCTTGAAGGCCATCGTCAAGACGGTCCGCTGGAAGGTCGGAGAAACGTCGCGGGGCAAAGTCGAGGTCGACGCGGTCGTCGATGGCAAGCCGCAGACGCTGCGTGCGAAGCAGGCCGTCATCACGCTGCCGCTCGGAGTCTTGAAGTGTGAAGGCATGACTGGCGCCGTCCGGTTCGAGCCGCCGCTCGCGGCAAAACAACGCGCGCTCGGCTGCCTGGAGATGGGCGCGGTCATCCGCGTGACGCTGCGCTTCCGCGAGCGGTTCTGGGAGCAGGTAAAAGACTCGACCGGCAAACCGCTCGCCGAGCTGGGCTTCCTCGTCTCTGAAGAAAAGTGGTTCCCGACCTGGTGGTCGCAGCTTCCGGCGCGCACTTCAGTCCTGACCGCTTGGTCCGCCGGCCCGCGCGGCGAAGCCAACTCCGGGCTCAGCAAAGACGCGGTCATCGCCCGCGCCCTCGATTCCCTCGCCCACATCCTCGACTATGACCGCGCGCGACTCGACGCGCTGTTCGTCGAAGCTCACACCCACGACTGGCAGAGCGATCCTTTCTCCCGTGGCGGATACAGCTACGTGGCTGCCGGCGGCGAGGGCGCGGAGCGCGAACTGGCCGCGCCCCTCGACGACACTCTGTTCTTCGCCGGCGAGGCCGCCAACTTCGAAGGCCACAACGGCACCGTCAACGGCGCCATGATGACGGGCTATCGCGTTGCTCGAGAAGTCTTGGAGAGCTTGTAAGTCAGATTCCGGAGGGCCTCCCTACAGGCGGAGTCGCCTAGAATGGCTCCCTTACGGAGCCACCGTCTCGCAGCGTTAATGTCCCTCGAAATGCCAAGCCCATCTGCTGACTGCCTACCTAGCCAATAAAACGCCGAGGTCGCATACGAGATGTTTTTCGGCGCATCCGAAGCGTCCGGCTCTTCCACGTACCGCAGGTACAACTCGAAGGCAATGAAATAGTCGCGACGGACACCCCAGCCTCGTCGATAAAGTGAAGCTAGATGAACCGCCGCTCGCGACGACCCGCGCCGATATGCACATAAGTACAACGTGAAGGCTCGCTTGTAGTCCTGCTGAACTCCTTGCCCCTTTTCATACATGCTGCCCAGCTTCAGCAGCGCGAGTTCATCGCGCTGCTGCGCCGCAGCTTGGTACCATCGGGCGGCCGCCTTCAAGTCTCTTCTTACGCCCTTCCCTTCAAAATACGCTCCGGCGAGATTGAATTGGGCCCAGGGCGATCCCGCTCGTGCTGCCTTGCGATACCATCTCAGTGCTGCCCGATAATTCTTCTGGACGCCTACCCCGTTGCTATAGCACAGGGCCAGATTATTCTGTGAATCGACATCGTCGTGCGTTGCCATTCGGCGGAAGAACCGAACAATGTCGGAACTGTTGTGGCTAGGTAGCCAGCCCTGGACTTGAAGCAATGCCAGATTATTGCGCGCCGGGAGGTGCCCGCTTCGGGCTGCGTTCCTGTACCAATAGGCTGCTTCTTTGACATTACGGCGCCCTGTTGTGCCATAGTCATGTGCAACCCCGAGCTCAAACTGCGCGTAGGGATCACCACGGCGGGCTGCACGTCGAATGAGAGCGAAGGCGTTGAGTGGTGACATCGAGTGAGGATTGTATCCCGCAGCCTTATACTGTCCGCGTTGTTCAGGAGCCTCTATGAAGCACAAGGTCTTATACATTGTTCTTGTCGCTTCTGTGGCCTTCGCCCAGACTGCGCAGCCGCCACAAAAACCAGCCGATTCCAAGGAACCCACCGCGGCGCAGGAGTTCAAGAACGTCCAGGTGCTGAAGGACGTCCCTGCCAAAGAGTGGTGGTCGACGATGGCGTTTATCGCCGGGTCGCTCGGCGTGGGCTGCGAGCACTGCCACGTCAATCCGTTTGCCAAAGATGAAAAACCGGCTAAGGCACGCGCCCGCGAGATGATGAAGATGGTGCAGGCCATCAACGCGCAGAATTTTTCGGAGCAGCAAAACCGCGTCACCTGCATGACGTGCCACAACGGCTCGACCAAGCCGGCACGCACTCCCACCATCGCGCAAGCCGGCTGGTTGAAAGAGTTCCTGGCCGCAAGCACCGAGAGACCTGCTGCACCGCCGGCTACACCGGACGCGCAACTGGTCATCGCGAAGTATCGGGCGGCCATCGGCGTGGCCAACGCGGCGAGCGTGCGCTCGCGCTATTACAAGGGCACTGTCACCTTCTACAACGGGAGCGCGCAGGGTCCGCGCACCGTCGAGCAGGTGATCTACATCGCCGGCGAGCAGCTACGCGTGGACATCACCAGCCCGCAAGGCACGCAGTCGAACATCTACGACGGACGCCGCGGTTGGGTGATCACGGCCAAAGAGACGCATGAAATGAATCCCGATGAGATCGCCAACATCCGGGCGCGCATCGTCAGCGTGTTGCAGATCGATGCGCTGCCGCAGTTCACCGCCGCCAACCTCAAGGGCGCGGAAGAGATCCGCGGACACCAGACCTGGGCCGTCGAACTCACTACCGCTGACAACAAAACGGCGACCTGCTTCTTCGACCAGCAGAGCGGATTGCTCGTGGTGCGCCGCGGAGCGAACCAGAGCGCTTTTGGGAAGTTTTCGGATGAGACTTGGTTCGATGACTACCGCGATTTCGGCGGGGTGAAGCTGCCGCTCACCGTGATCTCCGCGGCCGTGAGCAACGGCACCGTGCGGCGCTACGAAGAGGTGCAGATCAACCTGCCCATCGAGCCGAAGCGCTTCCAGCCGCCCGCGGCCGGGACCGGCACCGGCGACTGACAGGTGGAA
>JALYLW010000120.1 GCA_030774055.1 Acidobacteriota bacterium | reverse complement strand
CGTCTCCCATGCTCGAGAAAGTCCTGCAACTCCTCTCCATCACCTGCCGGCATAGCCGGACGTCGCAGCCATTTACCGCCTTCACCGCCGCCGCCACTTCGCCGAGCGCGTCGTGGGACCCCGTCGGACTCGGATCATCGCACTACGTGGTCTGTTTGGGGTGTGGCAAGAGGTTCACCTACGACTGGGACCATATGCGCGTCGTGCGCTAGCTCCGTTTCTAGGGTGCCATGCCGCGGTCTTCGCGGTCGGTCTCATCCACCTCGATCGCATCGGCGGGCACAGCCTCGCTCGGAATCTCCGGCGCTGTCGCCGGTTCCCGCCGCCGCAGCAGCATCGTCAGCAGGTCGGAGCTCGTTACCCACAATCCCGCGGCCACCGCCGCGGCCCACGTGAGGGTGACCACGGCGAGGTTCAGCACGTCTGCGAGGCGGGTGCCATCCAGATAGACGAACTTCGCCAGGCCGAATCCAGAGGCCGCGGCCACGCCCGCAGCGAACAGCGCCTTCATCAAGCCTCCCCAGGGCAAGCGGGTCAGGGGGACGACCTTGCGGGTGGATAACAGCAGCGCCAGCACCACGGTATGCAGCACAATGCCGATGTCAGACGCGATGGCGAGGCCGACCACGCCGTAGCGCGCGAACAGCGCCGAGTACACCGGCAATGACGCTACCGCGATGATGGTGCCGGCGACCATGGGAGTCAGCGTGTTCCCTGCCGCGTAGAAGGCGCGTGCATACAAGCCCTGCGCCGCCCAGAACGCGAGCGAGAGGGCGAAGCACATGAAGAAGAGAGCGGTCTCGCGCGCGTCCGAGATCTGGAAGTGTCCGCGGCGGTAGACCAGGTCAACCAGCGGGAAGGCCGCAGCCGCCATCCATGCACTCGCCAGCAGCGCGAGCGCGGTCACGCGGTAGACGGCGCCATTCACCGTGGCGGAAAAATCATCGTAGCGCTTCTCTCCCCAGAGCCGCGCGAAGAAAGGCAACGAGGCCTGCCCGGTCGCCTGCCCCAACACCGCGATGGGCACCGCGAACAGGCGCTTGGCATAGTTCAAGCGCGTGATGTCCCCAGCGCCGCCCGAGGCGAAGAAGCGCAAGATCCATTCGTCGGCGGTGACGAGCGAGACGCCAAGCATCAGCGGGATGGTCAGCGCGACCCAGCGGCGGAAGCCGGGATGCGAGACATCGAAATCGAGCGAGAAGCGCAGCCCGACCTTGGCCGCGCCGATGGCGTTGATGAGGAATGGTCCGGCGACGGCGCCCGCCACCGCGCCGACTGCGAGTGACGCGATGCCCATGCGGGAAGACAGCAGCACGCCGCCCAGGATGATGCCCAGGTTGTAAAGCAGCGGCCCGAGCGCAGGGTAGAGAAACAAGCGGCGCGACAAGAGCACGGCTGAGACCACGCCGCCCACATAGAAGAAGATCTGCGCCGGCAGCAGGATGCGCGTGAGGTAGACGCACTGCGCCATCTGCTCGGCGGAGAACTTGGGAAACATGAGCCGCACGATCTGCGGCGTGAACATCTCGGCGATGGCCACGCCCACCAGCAGCACGGCAGACATCACCGTCACCACGACGTTGAACGCCTTCTGCGCCTCCGCTTCGCGGTTCTCGGCGAGATAGCGCGTGAAGATGGCGATGAAGGTGATGGAGGCGGTGCCGCCGGCAACGAGATAGTTCAGCCAGTCCGGCAGGGTGAAGGCGGCAACGTATGCGTCCGTCTGCGGGCCGGCGCCGAAGGCCCACGCGATGTACGCCTCGCGCGCGTAGCCGATCACGCGCGAGAGCAGCACCGCGAACATCAGCAGCACGGTGGCGGAGTATGCCGAGTGCTGGTGCGATGGACGCAGTAGGCGCAGCGTGCGCGAGGCTAGGTTCGGCGGGCGGTCCTCAGCCATGAAGCCGCGATTCTACAGACGCCCGTGATAAGTGGCCAGCGGTCCGCTCACATCCGCGTGCTGTTGGTGAGTGCTGCCAGCGCGCGGTTGCGTTCGTACTCGCTCTTGATGCCGTTCGCGGCCTGCAGATACGCGCTGCGGGCCGGCCCGGAGACGGCATACTTCTCGGCTGTGGTGGTCAGCACGCGCGCGCGCTCGTAGTCTGACTGGATGCTCGCGGTCGCCTGCAGCAGCCGCACCACGATCTGCTGATTCAGCGGAACGTGGTTCAGCAATCCGATGAGCGTGCGCGAGTGCTCGTAGTCGCTCTTGATGCCGTCGGCGGCGGCGAAGAACACTTCTTGCATGCTGGCGTCTACCATGCGCGCGTCGAGCATGGACATGAGCACGCGGGCGCGCTCGTAGTCCGACTTCAACCGCGCCGCCGAGTTGAGCGCCATCCGCGAATTCTCTTGCGAGAGGTTAGGGCGCTTGAGCAGCTCGATGAGCACGCGAGCATGTTCGTAGTCCGACTTCAGCGAATCGGCGCCCACGAGGAACGCCGACCGGCTGGCTTCGTCGGCTAACTCATACTTCTGCGCGACGGTCATCAGGATGCGCGCCTTCTCGTAATCCGAGCTGATCTGCCGGGTCGATTGCTCGATGGTGCGGCGCAGCGTGGCGGCGTCGAGTTTGGTGAGCTCGAGCATCTTGCGCAGATAGATCGAGGCCACGTAGTCGCTCGATATCTGGTTCACTTCGTTGAGCAGCGCATTCGGGCCGCCGCGCTGCAGGATGGCCGGCACGCGCGTGTCGGCGGAGTATCCGGTGTGGCGCTCGAAGGCGAGCAGGAAGCGCCCGAACCACTCGCGCGCGCCGGCATCGAACTCCTGCTGCTGGCCGTTGCGCCAGTACTCGTACTTCAGTGCGCCCGCCGCGGGCGTGACCTTCACGCGCCGCGTGCTCGAGCCGATGGTCTCGGTGACGTCGAAGAACCCGTCGTCCGAACCGATGCTGAGCAGCTGCGTACCTTCGGCGCTGAACACCAGCTTGCCCGCCGCGTGGATGCGCAGCGTGCACTCACCCTTGATCCACGAGCCGCTGAGCGTGTGGTAGCCGGAATCGTCGGTGTTGCTGCTCATGCTGTTGTGCGTGGTCGCGGATGTGCTCTTGCAATCGGGATCAGGGAAACCCTTTCCGCCCGGCGCCGCCGGGACCGCCGGAACGCTAGGAACTCCGGGAACTCCCGGGACGCCAGGAACGCCTTGCGCCACCGGCGTTGGCGTCGAATAGGAGAAGTCGTAACCCGAACCGGAGCCCGAGCCCGAACCGGAACCGGAACCTGCTCGCGGAGCTTCTGACGGGCGCGGCGTCGGGCCTTCCGACGGACGTGCTTCCGGAGCGGGCGCGGCATCTGGCGTGGGTGTTTCCTGCGCTTCTTCCGCGGGGGGCGCTTCGGCTTGGGTTGCGGCGGTCGCGGGTTGCGATTCGTCATAGTCCGCAGAGACGGCCGCAGCGGGCGAAGTCGGCACGACAGCGATGCTGGGTTGCGCGGGCTGTGCCGGTTGCGCGGGCTGCGCCGGTTGCGCCGGTTCATCTTGCTGCGGCTGCATGGCGGCAAGCGGCAGCACCAGCGCGGCGGCGAGCACGACCGTCCCCAGGACAGCGGCGCGAGAGAGTGAGCGACGATCGCGGCGCGGATCGAGCAGCGCGAGCAGGCGTCCTTCAAACTGCGTCTTGCGCGCCATCGCCAGCGCGACGGCGTACTCGCGCCTGGTGCCGAGCTGCGTCACGATCTCGAGCAGGTCACGCGCGTAGTCGCTGGGCTTGGCGCCGGCGGCGAGCACGAAATCGTCACAAGCTTTTTCCCGCTCCAGGCGCATCTGCCGCACCGCCAGCCAGGCCAGCGGATTGAACCAGTGCAGCGCGAGCGCGGCCTGCGCTATCAGTTGCGTGAGCGCGTCGAAGCGCTTCACGTGCGCCAGCTCGTGATTGAGCACGGCGGTGGCGCGCGCGGGCGTCCAATCGTCCGCGTCCGGCGGCAGGATCACGCGCGGATAGATGGTGCCCGTGGTCAGCGGCACGTCGATGTCATCCGACCGCAACAGTGTGACCGGGCGCCGTATACCGAGCGAGTTCGTCACGCACCGCAGCAACGCACTCCACTCCGGATCATTCACCGGCTGGGCATGGCGGATCACGCTGCTGAGCCGCGCCACGCCTGCCAGCACGCGCAGCACGAAGAACAGCGCGCCGGCAAGCCAGGCGGCGGCGAGGAGGGTGGGCCAGCGGAACATGGTCCAACGGAACATGGTCCAACGCGGGGTCGAAGACACGGGCTGCGTGGTGGAAGTCGTGGGCGCAACGGTTGCGGCGGTCTGCGGCTCGGAAGACGGAGCAAGCTCCGTCTCTACCGTTGCGGAGTCGGGGCGCCTGGCAGCCGATTTCGCCGGCGCGGCGTGAACCGCGACTCGCGTCTCAGCCGCTGGTTGCGGGCTGACTTGCGACGTCTGCGCCTGCGTGACGGGCGCAACAACTTGCGGTACGGTCGTCGCGATGGCCGGCGCAATGCCGGGCAGCCATGGCGCTGGGATCCGGGGAAGCACACGCTCGGCGAGCGGCAACGCGCACGCGGCGGTGAGACCGATGACGAGCACGAGGTGGCGCAGCGCGGCAGAGCGCCGCCGCAGCAGGCGGTCGGCGGCAAGCGCCACGCCGAGCACGATGGTGGCTTTCAGGCTGACGTCAAAGAGCAGCGCATAGGTGTTGCGCGAGATGAGTTCGACAGAAGTTGCGTCAAGAGACATGACTACCTTCCCTCCTGCTGGGCCTTCTTGATCATTGCGGCGAGGCGGCGGCGGTCTTGCGCGGAGAGCTTGGAATCGGGCAATTCGAGGAGCGCCGCCACCGCGTCTTCCGAAGACCCGCCAAAGAACGTGGTCACCAGGTGGCGCAGAGCAGAAACGCGCGCCTTCGCCGGCGTCACGGTCGGCATGTAGACATACTTCAAGCCGTCCTGGCGGTGCTGCAAGTAACCTTTATCCTCGAGCAGCCGCAGCATGCCACGCACGGCCGAGTAGGTGGGGGGATCGGGCAGCGCGGCGCGGACGTCTGCCACGCTCGCCTTCCCCAAACGGTAGATCACATCCATGATCTGCCGCTCGCGGCGGCCGAATCGGGATTCCAAGGGTGACCTCCTGCTGCTAATGGACTAGCAGATGCTAATACACTAGCAGACGAAGTCAAGCGAAAAAGGTGAGCAATATTCGCGACGTCTAGTGGTGGTGGTCCATCTGCTTTTCGAGCGACCACACCTGTTGCGGGTCGCTCTCCCACGGATACAGGTGGACCATCCAGCCGAAGACTTGCGGCATGAAGCGGCCGCCCGCGGCCTCGCACTCTTCCCTGCTGATGATGGCGCCGGCGAGGCCAAAGCGGGCATTCCTCTGGGACATTTGGGCGCGCTTCTCTTCATTCGACAAGCCCTTGGGCGGCAGGCACATGTTCACGTGTGCGTGCCACTGCGCCACCGACAGCGGGACGCGCTGCTCGAGCGCTTCCGGCGCGGCGTTCTTGGGCGCGGTGAACATCGCGCCGATCAGCTTGAGGCCGCCGCGGCCGTCGTCCTGATAAAGCAAGGACGTGGGATGTTCAGGATTGAAACGGAAGGCGGCCTCGGCCGCGTACCAGTAATTGGTGTAGTGGTACATCTTCTGCTGCTTCAGGTTGGGTGCGAACCGCTTGTAGCCATCGCGCTCGGCCACGCTCACGTCGGTGTACTTCCCGATGGCGTTGCGCGTCTGGCTCGCGATCTCGGCGGCGCGCTCGCGGTCTGCCTTCGTCGCCGGGCGCAGCGGCGTGAGCTTCATGTGCGGGCCCATGTCGATGTGGTGGTGGTCCATCTGCTGATCGGCGTTCGCGCTGGTGTGCGCGTCTGTCGGTTCGGGCCCGGCTTTGTCGCCCATGCCGTGATGATCGTGCTGCGCGTACAGCGGGACCGCGAGCATGAGGACCAGTATCAGCTTCTTCATGCCAACTCCTTATTCACTCTCACTAACCCGGTTCCGCGGCGAACGTTTCTCGCGGGAATAGGGCTTCCTCGCCCGCGGCGGGCTCGGAATGACAAAACTAAATCCGGGGCGGGCTCGGAATGGAAAAGATAAGGCAAGACCCAGGAGGAACTTACTCGTAGCGCAGGGCTTCGACCGGGTCGAGCTGCGCGGCGCGCGTGGCGGGCAGCGTTCCGAAGATGATCCCGACCAGCGATGACACCACGATGGCGATGATGGCGGACAATCCCGAGATGGGGATGCGGACGCTGGTGAAGAGGCGCACCGAGACCGGAAGCGCGAGCCCGAGGACGGTCCCGATCACGCCGCCGGCGACCGAGATGATGATGGCCTCGGTGAGGAACTGCCAGCGGATGGCGCGGCTGGTCGCCCCGATGGCTTTGCGGATGCCGATCTCGCGCGTGCGCGAGCGCACCGTGACCAGCATGATGTTCATGATGCCCACGCCGCCCACGATCAGGGTGACGGTGGCGACCAGCAGCAGCACCAGGGTGAGGGCCTGCGCGCTTTTTGCCGCGACGTCGAGCAGTTGCGTGAGGTTCTCCACGCGATAGACGGATTCCTGCCGGTGGCGCGACTGCAGCACCTGGCGGATCTGCTCGGTCGCGCGCTGCACGTCGCCGGCGTCGGCGGTGGAGAAGAATATCTGCCGCACCGCGTCGGTGCCGCTGAAGTATTTCGCGACGGTGTAGGGGATCACGATGGTGTCCGACGCCAGCTCCGACTGCCCAAACGTCTCCACGCGCTCGCGGAACACGCCCACGATCACGAAGGGGAGGTTGCTCACCTTCACCGTCTGGCCGATGGCGCCATCCACCGAGCCGAACATGCGCTTCGCGAAATCCTGCGTGACCACGGCGACTTTGGCGCGCCCGCGCGTGTCATCGTCATCGAAGAAGCGCCCGCCGAGCACCAGGAGATTACGCACCACTTGATAATCGGGCGAGACCCCAAGGATGAGGATGTCGCGCTCCTTGCCGCCGCCGACGGCGATGCGATCGTGCATCTCCGTCATGGGCGAGGCCGCCTGGATGCCCGGCACCTGCTGCTGCACCGCGGTCATATCGTCCACGGTGAGCGGATCAGGCGCGGCATTCGACGTGACGCCGTTGCCGCCGCCTTCCTGATACGCGTAGATCATGTTGGCGCCGATGGCCTGGATCTGATTCATGATGTACTGCTTGCCGGTCAGGCCGATGGTCGTTACCAGGATGAGCGAGGCTGTGCCGATCACCATGCCGAGCGCGGTGAGCGCGAACCTCACCTTGTTGGTGCGGAAGGTGTCGTAGGCCACCTTCATCGTTTCGGTCATCAACAGCGGGCCTTCCATAGCTCTAGGTTAGTGGCCGCGGAGGGTGGCGGCAAGTGCGGGAGGAAGAAAGCAGAAAGCGGGACGCATTCGCGTCCCGCTCGGTCATTCGGCGCCAAGGCTTGCTAGACGATCGCGGTCCGGATCTCCGGGGATCTCGGTTGCGGCTGGGCGGCCGGCGTTTCCTGCGCGGCGAACTGTGCCGTCTCGGTGGAGCCGGCGAGCGCGGTGGTCGAAGACTGCCCGCCGGCGATGACTTGCGCCACCTCGTCGAAGTATCCGGTGCCGACGAAGCGCTGGTGCTTCACCGCGGCGTAGCCGTGCTCGCGCTCCGCCTGGAACTCGCGCTCCTGCAGCTCGGAATATGCCGCCATGCCGCGCTCGCGATAATCGCGCGCCAGCTCGAACATCGCGGTGTTCAGCGCGTGGAAGCCGGCCAGGGTGACGAACTGGAACTTGTATCCCATTTCGGCGAGGCGCGGCTGGAACTCGGCGATGGACTGCTCGCTCAACTTCTGCTTCCAGTTGAATGAAGGCGAACAGTTGTAGGCGAGAAGTTTCCCGGGAAACTTGGCGTGCACCGCGTCCGCGAACGCCTTGGCTTCCGCGAGATCGGGATGCGACGTCTCGCACCACAACATGTCCGCATAGGGCGCGTAGGCCACGGCGCGGGCGATGGCGGCGTCAATACCGCCGCGGATGCGGAAGAAGCCTTCGGGTGAGCGGGCGTCGCCGTTTTTCATATTGACGACGAAGGAACGGTCGCGCTCGTCCACGTCGCTGGTGATTAGGCCGGCGGAATCGGCGTCGGTGCGCGCGATCACGAGGGTCGGCACGCCCATCACGTCGGCAGCGAGCCGCGCCGCGACCAGCTTCTGGATGAACTCCCCGGTGGGCACCAGGACCTTCCCGCCGAGGTGTCCGCATTTCTTGACGGAAGACAACTGGTCTTCGAAGTGGACGGCCGCAGCGCCCGCTTCGATCATCGCCTTCATCAGTTCAAAAGCGTTGAGGTTGCCGCCGAAGCCGGCCTCGGCATCGGCCACGATGGGCGCGAACCAGTGGACGCCGTTCTTTCTTTCGGCGTGCGGGCCTTCGGCGTGCGGGCCCTCCGCGTGCCACACCTGATCGGCGCGGGCGAGGGCGCGATTGATGCGGCGCGCGACCTCGGGAACGCTGTCCGCGGGATACAGGCTTTGGTCGGGATACATCTGGCCGGCATTGTTGGCGTCTGCCGCGACCTGCCAGCCGCTCAGATAGATGGCCTGCAGCCCGGCCTGCACCTGTTGGATGGCCTGGTTGCCGGTGAGCGCTCCGAGCGCGTGGACATACGGCCGCGTGTGCAGCAGGAACCAGAGCCGCTCGGCGCCGAGCTGCGCGAGGGTGTGCTCGATGCGCACGCTGCCGCGCAGACGCACCACATCCGCGCCGCGGTAGGGACGTTGGATTCCCTGCCAGCGCAGGTCGGTCTTCCATTGGCGTTCCAAGAGTGCTGCCTGGCGACGCGCAGCCGTTGATCGCGCAGCCCCAGCTGCTGATGAGGTTGATGTGGAAGCCTGCATGCGCTGCCCTCCGGATGAGACGAGTGGGCGCGGGGCCGGCGCCTTGGCTTCGTACTCAGCCAACCAGTGTTCAATATGCTGAACACGACTTCAGGCGTAGCCGCAGCGTAGGGCTGGACTTCCAGGAGGTCAAGACGTATGTTCAATTCCTTGAACACTAGTTTTGTAAACCAGAGTTTCAGGAAGTAAGAAGAACAGGAACAAACCGTGGCCCGCAACGCACGTTCGACCGGAGGCGTTACCCGAACCCAGGTCGCCGAGTCCCCTTCCATCGCCGTGCATCGCGCGCTTGGCATGCTGGAGGCGATCTCGAAGTCCGGCGCCGGGCTCTCCAACTCCGAACTCAGCCGCAAGCTGAAGGTGCCCAAGAGTTCGACCAGCTACATCCTGCGCGCGCTCGAGGCCGGCGGATACGTCCGCCGCGAGCCCGATGGAAAGTATCGCCTCGGCCTGGCGCTGCTCTCGCTCTCGAGCCGGGCGATGGAATCGCTCGACGTCCGCCAGATAGCGCTGCCCATCCTGCAACATTTGGTCGAACGGAGCGGTTTGACGGCGCACCTGGCAGTGCTCGACCACGGCCAGGCCGTCTACATCGCCAAGGCCGACGCTCCCGGCTTCATCAAGATGAACACCTGGCCGGGCCGCAGGATGAACCTGCACTCCACCTCGGTGGGCAAGGCGCTGCTCGCGTGGCTTCCGGAAGAAGAAGTGCAGGGCATTCTGGGAAAAGGGATGAAGAAGTGGACGGCGCACACCATCGCCACGCCGGCGAAGCTGTTCGCCGACCTCGAGCACATCCGGCGCCGCGGCTATGCCATCGACGAACAGGAGAGCACGATGGGCATCCGCTGCGTGGCTGCGCCGGTGTTCAGCGCGCAGGGCGTGGCCGCGAGCGTGGGACTGACCGGGACGGTCACCCAGTTCCACGCCTCGGAGATCCCTCGCTTCGCCGAGATGGTAAAGGATGCCGCGCGCCGCATCTCGTTGCAGTTGGGCGGGCCGGCATCGTCGTCTGCGGTGACGCGCGGGGCTTCCTTGCATTAGACCCGTCTCACTAGAAGTCGCTGCGTCAGACCCGGCGCACTAAACGTCGCGCAGTTGTTCTTCGCTCATCCCAAAGTAGTGGCCGACCTCGTGGATGAGCGTGAGCCGGACCTGCTCGCGGATCTGCTGCTCCGTCCGGCAGACGGCCTCGATGTTTTTCTGATAGAGGATGACGCGGTCGGGCCCGCCGGGGATGGCGAAGACGCTGCGCTCGGTGGCGGCGGTGCCGATGAAGTGTCCGAGGATGAGCGTCTTCGGCGGCGCCGAGCGCGGACGCGGTGGCGAGTCGCGTTCGCGCTCGCGCTTGCGTTGTTCCATCGGGACGTCTTCCACCAGCACGACGACATTCTTCATCCGCCGGCGAAACTCCGCCGGCAGGCTGTCGAGCGCCTCCGCCACCAACTCGGTGAACTGTTCTCGCCGCATAGCAGCATTCTAAGCGTTCGCAAGATTATGCTAATCTCCCGCCGTGATGGCTGCGGCGACTGCTCCCAAACCAATATCCCGGCCGGGCGCGCGCGACCGCGTCTTCTTTAGCGGCATGGCGATCGCGATGGCGCTGGCCGTGTTCATCGGCTTTTCCCGCACTTACTTCCTCAGCTGGTTCTTTGGCACACACGCGACCGTCACCGGCGCCCCGTTCACCACCGTGGTCCACGTGCACGCGGCGCTCTTCACGGCTTGGGTCTTGCTGTTCATCGTGCAGACGGCGCTGGTGGCCACGCGGCGCGTCGCTGTTCATCGGCGTCTTGGTGTGGTGGGCGCTGCGCTGGCGGCTGGAATGATCGTCGCCGGCATCGCCATCTCGATCGCCGCGGCACGCCGCGGCGCGGCGCCGCCCGGCCTCACTCCCGAGGGATTTCTCGTGGTGCCGCTCGGCGACACCGCGCTGTTCGCGCTGTTCGTGGTCGTGGCGCTCCTGCAGCGGCGAAACAAAGACGCGCACAAGCGCCTGATGCTGCTCGCCTACACCGCTATCGCCGTCGCCGGGGTGGCGCGTATCCCGGGCGTCCTGGCGCATGGTCCGCTGGCCTTCTTTTCGCTCACCTACATCCCGGTGCTGCTCCTCGGCATGAGCTACGACTTTTTCACCATGCGGCGGGTGCATCCGGTGTATCTCTGGGGCGGCGCGCTGCTCATCTTGTCTGTCCCAGTGCGCCTCGCTCTCTCCGGCACGCAGCTGTGGCAGTCATTCGCGGGCATGCTCATGGGCAAGTAGGACGCGCACCTGGCGCGCATTGCTTTCGCGGCTGCCGAGAACAGCCCGTGGGATACAATCCGCGGCGATGTCCCCCTGCCCCAGTTGCGCGGCGGAGGTGCCGGAGGCGGCGCGGTTCTGCTCGTCGTGCGGAGCGCCAGCCAGTTCGCCATCGTCACCGACGGCGCTGCCCTCGGATGCGCGCCGGCTGCTTTCTCCGCGCCCGGTGGGCCACGTCTCGACCCCGGCGGAGGGCCGCGGCTTTGCGCCCGGAGCGGTGCTGGCGGAGCGCTTCCGCATCATCGGCCTCTTGGGCCGCGGCGGGATGGGAGAGGTCTATCGCGCCGACGACCTGAAGCTGGGCCAGCCGGTGGCGCTGAAGTTCCTGCCCCATGCCTCTTTTCAAGATGCCGCGCTGATCGACCGCCTCCACGGCGAGGTGCGCAACGCGCGCCAGATCTCCCACCCCAGCGTCTGCCGGGTGTACGACATCGGCGAGGTCAACGGCGACCACTTCATCACCATGGAGTACGTGGACGGCGAGGACCTGGCCACGCTGTTGAGCCGCATCGGCCGGCTCCCGGGAGCCAAGGCGCTGGAGATCGCGCGGCAGCTCTGCGGCGGGCTGGCGGCGGCGCACGAAAAGGGCGTGCTGCACCGCGACCTGAAGCCCGCCAATGTGATGATCGATGGCCACGGGCACGCGCGCATCACCGACTTTGGTCTCGCGCTGCGCACCGAGGAAGCGGCGGGGGACAAGTCCGGCACTCCGGCATACATGGCGCCGGAACAACTGGAGGGCAAGCCGGCGTCGGTGCGGAGCGATATCTACGCGCTCGGCCTGGTGTTGTACGAGCTTTACACCGGCAAGCCGGCATTCGAGGCCGCGAACCTGGCGGCGTGGAAGCGGCAGCACTCCGAGACGGAGCCCACGGCACCTTCCAGTCATGCGGCCGATGTGGACCCGGCGGTGGAGCGCGCCATCCTGCGGTGTCTGGAAAAGGACCCGCGCAAGCGGCCGGGTTCCGCGCTGCAAGTGGCGGCGGCGCTGCCGGGCGGCGACCCGCTCGCGGCCGCGCTGGCGGCGGGCGAGACGCCCTCGCCGGAGATGGTTGCGGCGGCGGGAGAAACCGAGGGCCTGCGCCCGGTGATCGCATGGCTCTGCCTGGCGGGGATCGTGCTCGGCGTGGTGGCCGCGGTCCTGATGAGCGGGCAGGCGAAGCTCTACCGGCGCGTCCCGCTGGAGAAGCCTCCGGAGGCGCTGGCGGAACGGGCGAAGGACGTGTTGCGCAGCGTTGGACACGCGGAGCCACCGGCGGACAGCGCGTTCGGTTTCTACGAAGGGAACGACTTCCTCCGCTACGTCAGTGAGCACGACGCCTCGAAGACCCGCTGGGACAACATGGAATATGGGCCCTTCGCGTTCTGGTACCGAAGCAGCCCGCGGCCGCTCGGCGCGCACGACTTCGCCACGGACGCTCCCACCGGAGGGGCGGTGTGGACGGATGACCCGCCGCTGGATGTTTCCGGAATGACGCTGGTGCGGCTCACGCCGCGCGGACATCTGGTGCAACTGGTGGTGGTGCCGGCGCAGGTGGAGGACTCGCCCGGAGCCGCGGTCCCGGTGGATTGGGGACAACTGTTCGTTGCCGCCGGGCTGGATGCGTCCAAATGGACTTCGGCGCAGTCCACGTGGACGCCTCCGGTTTACAGCGACACGCGCGCCGCCTGGACGGGAGCGCTAGCGGAGCGGCCGGAGATGCCGATGCGGATCGAGGCTGCTGCCTACCGGGGCAAGCCGGTGTACTTCCAATTGATCGGGCCGATGACCCGTCCCGAGCGTGAGCAGGCGTACAAGCCGACGCCGGCGGAGCGGGCCGCGCAGGTGGCTGGGATCTTTCTCCTGCTCTTGCTGCTGACGGGAAGCGCGATACTCGCCCGGCGCAACCTGCGGCTGGGCCGGGGAGATCGACGCGGCGCTTTCCGGCTGGCGACCGTGGTCTTTGCCGCCTCGGCAGTGGCCTTTCTCCTGGGGGCGCACCACGTCGCCGATTTCTACGAGTTCGCGCTCTTCTTCGCCGCTCTCAGTCTGGGGATCGCGGGTTCTTTCTACATCGGGATAATCTACATCGCGCTGGAGCCTTACGTGCGGCGGCGCTGGCCCGCTACCTTGATTTCCTGGAGCCGTTTGTTGGCCGGGGGTGTCCTCGATCCGCTGGTGGGACGCGACGTGCTCTTCGGCTGCCTGCTCTCCATCACCGGCATCTGCGTGGTGCGACTCGCCTGGTTCGTTCCCCTTTGGTTGGGCCGTCCTCCGGTGCAGCCCTATAGCGGGCCGACGTGGCAACTTCTGGGCGCCCGCGCCATCATCTCCACTCTTTCGAACGGCATCATCTTCGCCATCCTGGCTGGTCTTGCCTCCCTGGCCATTCTGTTCCTCTTCCGGACGCTGCTGCGCAAGGACTGGGCGGCCGCGGTTGCGTTTGTCCTCTTCGTTGGGCTGGTGGGCGCCACGGCGACCGGCGGCAGTATTGCCGTTGTTCTAGTGCCCCGCCTGATCTTGGCCGCCTTGGGCGTGTTCCTGCTGATCCGCTTTGGAGTGCTGGCGCTGGTGGCCGCGAACGTGTTCGACGTTTTTCTGGGAAGCTTCCCGCTGACCACGCAGATGTCGTCGTGGTATGCGGACATCAGCCTGGCGGGGATGCTGCTCATGGCCGCCATCGCCTTCTACGCGTTCTACATTTCGCTGGGTGGACGCTCACCCTTCGGGGCGTCCGACCTGGAGGAGTGAGCGGAGCCTCCCCGGAGGAGTTTGTTCGCGGGATGTATCGAGGTGTGCTGGGTTGTGGCGGGAAGCAGCGTTCTGCCGTCAGGGTCCCCACAAAAGTCCCCACATGGCTCCGCCGCTAACGACGTCGAGGATGTATTTGGTCGAGCTCCAGATTTAGCTCCACCACATTGACGCGCCCCTCGCCCAGAAAACCCATCTCGCGTCCGTGCGCGTGCTTAGAGATCAGGCTTCGCAGTTCGGCTTCATTCATTCCTCGTTCCCGCGCGATCCGAGGAATCTGAAAGTCTGCCGCCGCAACCGAGGTATGCGGGTCAAGACCCGAAGCCGACGCTGTGACCAAATCGATCGGCACCGGCGCTCCGGGATTCTCCGCCTGCACTCTAGCGAGATCGGCTGCCACCCTATCGATCAGCTTCTTATTCGTCGCTCCCCAGTTCGTTCCGCCCGAGGCCAGCCCGTCATAGCCATTCCCGGCAGCTGACGGACGCGAGTGGAAGTATTCCGGTCCGGTGAATGGCTGGCCGATGATGCGCGAACCGATGACCTTGCCGTCGCGCTCGATGAGCTGCCCGTTGGCTTGGTCGTGGAACAGCACTTGCGCCATTCCCGTGACCACGAGCGGGTAGACGATGCCGAGCAGGACCGTGGTCACGACGGTCATGAGGAACGCGATCTTGAGTTGCTCTCTCATCAGCTAACCCCCGTTACGCCAATCCCAGGTGCGTGATGATCACGTCGATGAGCTTGATGCCCAGGAACGGGGCGATCAGTCCGCCCAAGCCGTAGATCAGGAGGTTCTGCCGCAGCAGCGCTTCCGCGCTCATCGGCTTGTATTTCACACCGCGCAGCGCCAGCGGGATGAGCGCCACGATGATGAGCGCGTTGAAGATCACCGCCGACAACACCGCAGACTGCGGCGTGGCGAGACGCATGATGTTCAGCACCTGCAAGACCGGGAACGTCCCGGCGAACATCGCCGGGATGATGGCGAAATACTTCGCTACATCATTGGCGATGGAGAACGTGGTCAGCGCGCCGCGCGTCATCAGAAGCTGTTTGCCGATCTCGACGACCTCGATCAGCTTGGTGGGATTGGAATCGAGGTCCACCATGTTCCCGGCTTCCTTCGCCGCCTGCGTCCCCGTATTCATCGCCACGCCAACGTCGGCTTGAGCCAGCGCGGGCGCATCGTTCGTGCCGTCGCCGGTCATGGCGACGAGTTTCCCCAGGCTCTGCTCGCGCTTGATGAGGTCCATCTTGTCTTTCGGCGTCGCTTCCGCGAGGAAGTCGTCCACACCCGCCTCGCGCGCGATCGCGGCAGCGGTGAGCGGATTGTCTCCGGTGATCATCACCGTCTTGATGCCCATGGCGCGGAGTTGCGCAAAGCGCTCGCTCATCCCGCCTTTCACGATGTCTTTCAGATGGATAACGCCCAGCGGACGCCGGTTCTCGGTGACGACCAGCGGCGTCCCACCCGAACGCCCGATCTCATTGACGGCTTCCTGTACCTGCAGCGGAATGGTTTGACCCTGCTCCGCCATGTATTTCGCGATGGCGTCGGCTGCGCCCTTGCGTATCTCGCGGCCATCGGTGTTCACGCCCGACATGCGCGTCTGTGCGGTGAAAGGAACGAAGTGGGCATCCATGGTCGCCAGGTCGCGACCGCGCAGTCCGTACTTCTCTTTTGCCAGCACCACGATCGAGCGGCCTTCCGGAGTCTCGTCGGGCAGTGAGGAGAGTTGCGCGGCGTCGGCGAGATCGCGTTCCAGAACACCGGGCGCAGCGATGAACGCTGTCGCATGCCGATTGCCGAGCGTGATCGTCCCAGTCTTATCGAGCAGCAGTGTGTTCACGTCGCCAGCGGCTTCCACCGCGCGGCCCGACATCGCTAGAACGTTGTGCTGGATAAGCCGGTCCATGCCGGCAATGCCGATCGCCGAGAGCAGTCCGCCGATCGTGGTCGGGATCAAGCAGACGAGCAACGAGATGAGCACGAATATTGTCTGCGGCGCGTTGGAGTAGATCGCGAACGGCTGAAGCGTGACTACGGCCAGCAGAAAGATGATGGTTAGTCCAGCGAGCAGGATGTTCAGCGCGATCTCGTTCGGCGTCTTCTGCCGCTCCGCGCCCTCCACCAGGGCGATCATGCGATCGAGGAAGGTGTGTCCCGGTTCCGCCGTGATGCGGATCTTGAGCCAGTCGGAAAGGACGCGCGTCCCGCCCGTAACCGCCGAGCGGTCGCCGCCAGATTCGCGGATGACCGGCGCGGATTCTCCCGTGATGGCAGATTCGTCCACTGACGCGACACCTTCGCTCACGTCGCCATCGCCGGGGATGAACTCGCCCGCCTTGACCAGGACCACATCTCCCACTCGCAACTTCGAACCGAGAACGATGTCCTCGCTGCCATCCAGCAGGATTCGCCGCGCCATGGTCTCGGACTTCGCCTTTCGCAGCGTCGCAGCCTGCGCCTTGCCACGGCCTTCCGCCATGGCTTCCGCGAAGTTCGCGAACAGCACCGTGAACCAGAGCCAAAGTGTGATCTGCAGCTCGAAGCCGGTCCCGTGGTGACCCGCGATCACATCACGCACCAGGAACGCTGTAGTGATCACACTCCCGACCTCGACCACGAACATCACCGGGTTCTTCACCATCGTTCGGGGATTCAGTTTCGCAAACGCGTCCCCCAGTGCGTGGGAAACGATGTCCAGGTCCCACACCGGCCGCGTTGTCGTCTGCTTACTCATTGTTTTGGGAAATCATGGCTTAGAAAGTCATTCCCGCTTTCATCAATAGGTGTTCGAGGATCGGCCCCAAGCTCAGGGCCGGGAAGTAGGTTAGCGCGCCGAGGATCAGGATCACGCTGACGAGCAGGACCGTGAACGTGGCATTCGTGACCGGGAACGTCCCGAGCGACGCCGGCACCGCTTTCTTCCGCGCCAGGTTCCCGGCGATGGCCAGCATGGGGATGATCACCATGAAGCGGCCAAGCAGCATGGTGAATCCGAGCGTCGTGTTGTACCAAAGCGTGTTCGCGTTCAGTCCCGCAAACGCAGAGCCGTTGTTGCCGACCGCGGAAGTGAACGCGTAGAGGATTTCCGATAGGCCATGCGGCCCCGCGTTGTTCAGGCTCGAAACGCCGAAAGGTTTGATGGCAGAGATCGCGCTGAAAACCAGCAGCGGCAACGGCAGAACTAGCACTGCCAGCATCGCCATCTTTACGTCGTAGGCTTCGATCTTCTTGCCGAGATACTCCGGCGTCCTGCCGACCATCAGCCCCGCGATGAATACCGTTAGGACAACGAAGATGAGGATCCCGTAGAGTCCCGCGCCCACACCGCCGAAGATCACTTCGCCCAGCTGGATGTTCACCAACGGGACTAGCCCGCCGAGCGGCGTGAACGAGTCGTGCCAGCTATTGATGGCGCCGCAGCTTGCGGCTGTCGTGACGGTAGCGAACAGCGCCGAATTCGCAATGCCAAAGCGGACTTCTTTCCCCTCCATGTTGCCGCCGGCCTGCCGCGCGCTGGCGCGCTGGTCCACTCCCTGAAGCAGAGGATTCCCTTGCGCCTCGGCCCAATATGCCGTGGTCACTCCCACGAGGAACAAGACCATCATGGCGGACCACACCGCCCAGCCGTGCCGCTGTGAGCCGGTCATCCTGCCGAGCGTGTAAGTCAACCCGCTGGGGATGGCGAAGATCATCAACATTTCGAGGAAGTTTGAAAGCGGCGTCGGATTCTCGTAAGGGTGTGCGCTGTTGGCGTTGAAAAAACCGCCACCGTTCGTGCCCAGTTCCTTGATCGCTTCCTGCGACGCGACCGGCCCTTGCGGAATCGTCTGCGTGGTGACGGCGCTGCCATCCGCGCCCTTTTGCGGCTCGATGAGCTGGACCGTCGCGTAGGGATTCAGGTTCTGTACCACCCCCATCGAGACCAACGCCAACGCGCCGACGATGCAGAGCGGCAGCAGGACCCAGAGCGTCGCGCGCGTCATGTCCACCCAGAAGTTGCCGATGGTGTCCTGCTCCTTGCGCGCGATGCCACGCACGAAAGCGATAGCCAAGGCGATGCCGATCGCGGCGGACGTGAAATTGTGGTACGCCAGTCCGGCCATCTGGGTCAGGTAGCTCATCGTTGTCTCAGGAATGTATGCCTGCCAGTTCGTGTTCGTCGTGAATGAACCGGCAGTATTGAAAGCGAGATCGGGAGCGACCGCGCCGAGTTTTTGGGGATTCCACGGCAAGAATCCCTGTACGCGCTCGATGGCATAGAGCAACAACATCGAGACCACACTGAATAGCAGCATCGCAATGGCGTATTCCGTCCATCGCATCTCGCGTTTCTCGTCCACGCCGGTCAGGCGATAGAGCAGGCGCTCGACGGGTTGCAGCACCGGATCGAGGAATGTCCGCTGCCCGGAGAACACGCGGGCCATGAACACCCCAAGCGGCTTCGTCACCGCAAAGACGGCAAGAACGTAAAGGGCGATCTGGAGCCATCCATTCGCGGTCATGGCTAGAACTTCT
This sequence comes from Acidobacteriota bacterium, assembly GCA_030774055.1. NCBI lineage: Bacteria > Pseudomonadati > Acidobacteriota > Acidobacteriota bacterium. The sequence continues at coordinate 24,155 of JALYLW010000120.1, read as the reverse complement.
CCGGTCGCAGCAGCGCAAACGTGAGATAGCCCATCAACAAAACGCAGATCGCGAGGATGATCAGGGTTTCGAGAGACATATCCCCTCAGCGAATCCGTTCACAGAAACGCACGTAGCCGAGCGCGAGCGCGAAGAATGCCAGCGTTGCGCCGATGAAGATGAGATCAGGCATCACTGCCTCCCACTTCTGAATGTGCCGTCGAAGGTGAAGATGGTGCCGAAGATGAGCAGGTTCTGCGTTGGTTTCAGGCGCGGGATACCGGGCGCTGCATAGCCATCGTCGAAAAACCCGCCCTGCGGACCGCGCGAGTCGTCTATCCGATGCTCAAGGCGCAGGATAGTGTTCACCTTTCGGACAGGAAACCTGTACTCGACCGTAGTCGTCAGCGCTTTGACTGTCTGCTTTGCCAGCGTCCAGCGACCTTCGCTATCCCACGCAACTTCGGGCCGCGCCGCGAGTGCCCAGCGCTTGGTCACCTGCCATTTCACCGGCAACTGGGCTGACACCCAGGCTGCCTGCGGTTCGCCAAGCGTCGCCACCTTTTCGGTGGCACCGATAAACTCGAAGGCGACGGTCACCGGATCGCGCTTCCACTCCAGGATGGTGTCGCTCAGGTAGCGCCAGAACTCGAATGACGTTTCCGCCTGGTGTGGCCCCATGAGGCCCGTCTGCTTGATGGTCCATTGCGCAGTGGGCTTGTAGGCGATCTGTCCGCCAAAGCTCGGCACTGCATTCGCGTCGGCGAGATGCCAGTACCCGTTCACGACGAAGCCCGCGAGCGTGATTTTGTCGTTCACCGGATAGCTCGCATTCACGCCCAGCATCAAGTAGGGCGTGAAATCCGCTCCCCACGGGCGCGTGTAATTGAGATTGTCTTTCGCATAGAGCGAGTCGTATCCGATCAGACTGCTGAAGATGCCGCCTTGGATAGTCAGGCCCTTCCCGACCGGCGCGAGGTACGAGACATTCGCAGGACCGAGGTGACGGAGGGCTTCGGCCACTTCAACGCCTCCAAGAACCGGGGCGGTCGCAGAGTAGCCGAAGATCTCTGTGTCTTTCCCCGCTTGCGCCGTTAGCTCCACTCCCCAACGCGATTGCTCCGTCGGCTTCTTTCGCAGATAGGCCGCAGCCATATTCACATCCCCCTCATTTACGTGGAATGTTGTGCCGCGGCCGCGGAATAGATGATTGACCGGATAATTGAAGTCGTGTAGATAACCGACATCGATGAAACCGCCGTATTCCCAAGTCGAGGTAGTGTCATTGGCCGGCTGGGTTGAGGGAGCGACCGGAGGCTGGTCCTGGCTATGGACCGTCAACGAGCAGCTAAGAAGCAATCCGAATAGTCCGAGGAACACCCGCCGTTTTGTGTTGCCCTGCGCCTGTTCACCCTCGGTACGGTGGTCTCTCATGGTCAACTTTCGTGCGGCGGTAAAACTCAAGACCGGATCTCGCTCTCGGGTGATCTGTAAACCATATTGGATTTCTTGCCGGAGGTCTCGCGGATCAGGGCGACGAGGAACCAGATCAGAAAGCCCTCGCCGCAGACCAGCACCACGATCTCAAATATTAACGCCATTGGGATTCTCGCCTTCCTTGCTCCCAATGACGATTAGATAGTCCCGCCCGTAAACATCGGCTAAAACGAAAATAAACAATCCATAAACGGGAAAATGCCGCGATTCATCGACACGGGCTTGTTCCTCAGTGACAATAGGCGCGATGGCGAAGACGCCCGAACAATGGCTTCATGAAACGGGGCACAAGCCCAAGGAAGCGATCTTCAAGCTATTTCTTGGCTACGCTCCGGGTGTGGGCAAGACCTACAGCATGTTGAGCGAAGCCATCCGTCGCCACGAGCGCGGCGAAGACGTGGTGATCGGCGTGGTGGAAACGCATGGACGCAAGGGCGTCGCGGAACTGGTGACCCAGCTAGAGACCGTGCCCCGCCGCAAGCTGGAATACAAAGGGACAGTCTTCGAGGAAATGGACGTCGATGCGATCCTGGCGCGTAAACCCCAGGTGGCGGTGGTCGACGAGTTGGCGCATACCAACGTGGAAGGCAGCAAACACCGCAAGCGCTACGAGGATGTCTTTGAGCTGCTCGATGCCGGCGTCGATGTGGTGTCGACGATGAACATCCAGCATCTGGAGAGCGTGAGCCCGACGGTCGAGAACATCACCGGCATAAAGATCCGCGAGACCGTTCCCGATTGGGTATTGCAGCGCGTGCAAGAGGTCGTGATGACGGATGTGACGCCCGAAGCGCTGCAAACGCGGATGCGGCGCGGCGATATATATCCGAAAGAGCGCACGGAACGCGCGTTGGAGAATTTTTTTAAGACCAAGAACATCATGGCGCTCCGCGAACTTGCCCTGCGGCATGTAGCTCAGGTCGTCGATCGCAGCCTGGAACCCTACCTCGACAAGAATCAGGGACTGCAAAGCGGCGTCCGCGAGCGGATCGCGGTCTGCATCAGCTCGAATCCGGCGGCGCAGCACTTGATCGCGCGCGGCGCGCGCATGGCGCACGGCATCGACGCCGAGTTATACGTCGCCTACGTCGAAGTTCCCGCGGACACCCTCGACGAGAATCAGCGCACCCTCAGTGCGAATATCCGCTTCGCGCAGGACCTGGGGGCGACGATCGTGCGTCTGCCCCCCGGCGACGTCGCCGAGCGAGTCGCGGAATTTGTGCGCGACAAGCACATCACACAGGTCATCTTCGGTCACTCCGCGACCAAAGGATGGCGGCGCTATCTCTACATGTCTGCGTTGCACCGCTTCCTGCGCGATGCTCCGCCGGTCGACGTTCATATCGTCTCGCAGGAAGCGTCATGAGTGCGGAAACGCGGAGTCCTGAGCCAAAAGATCGGCGGCGCATCCTGGTGGTGGACGATGAGCCGCAGATCACCCGTGTCTTGCGAACCACTCTTTCGTCGCGCGGTTACGACCTGCGGGTGGCGAATGATGGCGAGACGGCGCTGGAGATCATGAAGGATTGGACCCCCGATCTCGTCATCACCGATCTTGGTATGCCGAACATGAATGGACTTGAGCTGTGCAAACACATCCGGGCGACGACGCAGCTTCCCATCATCGTGCTTTCGGTCAAAGGCGAAGAACGGACCAAGGTGCAGGCGCTCGATGCCGGCGCAGATGATTACGTGACCAAACCCGTCGGAATGAATGAATTGATGGCGCGTGTGCGGGCGAATCTGCGCCGCCAGCCGGTTGCAGAAGCGCCGAATGTGATCGAGGCCGGGGACCTTCGCATCGAGCGCGCGGGGCGGCGAGTGACGATTCGCGGAGAAGAAATCAGGCTGACGCCGAAAGAGTTCGATGTCCTGGTCTATCTCGCGCAGCAACCGGGTAAAGTGGTCACCCATCGCGCGCTGCTGGGCGCGGTGTGGGGCGGCCAGAGCACAGAGCAGATCGAGTACCTGCGTGTCTTCATCAACCGGCTCCGCAAGAAGCTGCAACCATCGCCAGACTCTCCCCGTTACATCATCACGGACCCTTGGGTCGGCTATCGCTTTGACTCAGGCGCGGCGAGAACAGCATGAGAGTCGGCCAGGTGATCTTCCGCCTCACGGTGTGCGCCGTGAGCGTGGCAGCCGTCGTATTCTTGTATCGCGAAGTCATCCCTGCCAACCCAACCACCGTCGCACTCACGTACCTGCTGATCGTCCTCGGAGTATCGGCAGCCTGGCGATTGCGCTATGCAGTGGTCACCGCAGTGCTTGCCACAGCCTGCTTCAACTTCTTCTTTCTGCCGCCGATCGGCACGTTCACCATCTCCGACCCTGAGAATTGGGCGGCGCTGCTGGCATTCCTTATCGCGGCTGTCGTGGCGAGCCAGCTCGCAGAACGCGCGCTGAAGAATGCGGACATCGCTAACCAGCGCCGCCGCGAGGTGGATCGGCTGTATGCGTTCAGTCAGCGGCTTCTGCTTACCGAGAATGCGAGCGAGTTGCTCAACAAGATCCCGGCCTACATCGTGGAGATCTTCGGCGTCTCGACTGCGGCCCTGTTTGTTGCGACGCGGCGAGAGCTGTATCGATCCTCTCCCGACGCGCTTGCGCTGGACACACAGAAGCTACAGACGACGAGCCTTCGAGGTGAGGCGGAGAACGATGTCGAAGCCGGAGTCTGCATCGCGCCGGTCCGCATCGGCGTGCAGCCGGTCGGCAGCATTGGCGTAAGTGGCGGGTCGCTCTCCCTCCAAACACTTGAGGCGATCGGTAGCCTGATCGCCATCGCGATCGAGCGCGTTGCCGCGATCGAGAAACTTAGCAAGACGGAAGCGGCTCGACAGAGCGAGCGCCTGCGGTCCGCCCTGTTGGACTCTGTGACGCACGAGTTCCGCACACCGTTGACCTCGATCAAGGCGTCCGTCACCGGCCTGATCTCGGATAGCAACCTGTCGAGTGCAGACCGCTCGGAGCTACTGACGGTGATTAACGAAGAAACCGATCGGCTAAACCGTCTGGTGGGCGAAGCGACCGAGATGGCGGCGCTGGACGCGAGCGAGGTCGAACTGCAACTTGAGTCGCGGCGGATCGGAGAAGTGATCGAGATCGCGTTAGAGGAATATGAGCAACGCCTGAAAGATCATCCTGTCGAAGTTCACCTTGCCCCGGACCTTCCATCCGTTCGCATGGACGCGGCGCGGATCAAGGAAGTGCTTCTGCAATTGCTTGAGAATGCCGCTAAGTATTCTCCGCCCGGCTCGCCGATCAGCATCACCGCCGAGACCAAGGATCGGCAGCTGGTGACCAGCGTTGCCGATCGCGGCGCAGGCATCGACGACTTTGAGCAGTCGATGATCTTTGACAAGTTCTATCGCGGCCAGCAGCAGCGCGGCCATAGCCCAGGAACGGGAATGGGACTCTCCATCGCGAAGGCCATCATCGAGGCCCACAACGGAACGATCTCCGCGACCAGCCAACTAGGGCATGGCTCTGTTTTTAGTTTCAGTCTGCCGGTCTGACTCGTAGGCAACGGGGACGACCGCTGGCGGCTCGCAAACTGTTGATAGACTTGTATCGGAGAGGTGCGTGAGTGGTTTAAACGGGCGGTCTTGAAAACCGCTGTACCCTAACGGGTACCGGGGGTTCGAATCCCTCCCTCTCCGCCATTCTCGCGCCGCTTATCTGTTGTTGCCCTTTGTGACCAAGGCCGGGAAATTCTTTTTGGCCCACGCCGCGAACTTGGTCGGTTGCCGGCCGGCTATCTTGTTGGCGAGCGCGATCCGGTCGCGCGAATCCGAACCCAAGTAGGTGTACGCCTGGAAGTAACCGAACATATTTGCGATCTCCCCGGCCCCGGGAAAGCCGGAAGCAGCGAAGACTTCCTTGGGCACTTGTCGAAATGAGAACTCTTGACCCAGTCGACTCAGGGTCTCGACGATCTCATCGAAGCTCAGGAAATCCCCAACAAGTGGCAGGTATTCGCCATGGCCGGCCTCATCCGGGTGTGCGAAGGCTCCGGCCACGATGGCGCCGAGTTCGGTGATGTCGCCCATGTGGAGACAGCGCACCTCGGGATCGAGCGGGAGGACCCAGCCAGTGGAGCCGTCTGGCTGCTTCTGCGGAGCCATCGCGCCGAGCAGGCCCTGGTAGTACATCGGAGCGATGACGAACGTATGGTTCGCAAACCCCGCTGCCTGGACTATCCGATCGGCCTTCGCTTTCCCGGTGAAGTGGGGAACGTGGAGCTTGCCGCCGCTGATCGTTTCCACATCGGGCAGCGTGGACCAGACGAAGTGTTTGACGCCGGCAGCCTTGGCCGCGCGTACCGCCGCGGTTGCCTGCTCAAGTTCGCCGGCGCCTTGTTCCCAAAAGCTGGTGACCAGGAATACGCCGTGCGCGCCGGCAAATGCCGCCTTGAGGGTTTCGGGACGGTTCAGATCAGCTTCGACGACTTCGTCGGCAAGTCCGCGATGCTTCTCTGGATCGCGAGTCAGAGCGCGGACCGTGAACCCGGCGCTGGCCTGGAGGGCGCGGGCGACGGTGCCTCCCTGCTGGCCGGTTGCGCCGACCACGGCGATCAGTTTCTTACCTGGGCGTTTCATTCGTGTGTGCCTTTCCTTAGTTGAGGTTGTTATTGCAACGATGGATCGGTCTCGGCGATGTGCCGCTCGCCGGCCTGAAGCGCAGCCGGGCTGGTGTGCACCGAGTAGTTTCCGAGAGCGAGTTCGTAGGGATGACGTGCCGCCGACCCATCCATCCGCGAATGTATGAGCTCAGGCCTCATTAAGTTTCCTGGCTGCGGACATCCCGACTTTCTTCAGCGCCTCGTAGACCTGCCGCTTTTCTCTCTCCGAGAGCACTGACATCAGCTCCTCCAATTCTCTGGCATGCTGCGCGAAGGACGCCGCCGCCACCTGCCTGCCTTTCGGCGTGAGCGCGATGAGCCGCGCCCGGCGATCGCGTGGACTCGACTTGCGCACGATCAGTCCGTGTTTTTCGAGACGGTCGATGGCGGCCGTCATCGAGCCGGTGGCAAGCAGCACCTTCTCCTGGATCTGCGTGATGGTGAGCGGGCCCTTGTGCAGCAACGCCTCGAGCGCGGCGAAATCCGTGAGACCGAGTTTCGAAGCAATGCCCCTCTCCAGGAGAAGCCGCACCGCGTGCTGGCTCCTCATGATCACGATCCAGAGGTGGGGAGCAGTGATGCGGCTGGTCTTCTTTTTCACGTTTTTCACGGTCTCTTCTCCTCAATCAGCTTGGGGCGTCAGGCAGCTCGAGCCGCCGCATGGTGGTTCTTGACGCCCGCTAACAGGCGGTCGATGGAAGCTGCGCCAGCGCCATGGAGCATGAGGAACGCCGTGCCGGCGAGGGCGAGCAGATGGTACTCATAGCCTTCTCCCTTTTGCGTCCCGCTCCAGTTCATGAAGAAGCCGAACTGGAAGTGGACCATCACGATGGCGACGACCATGTTGACGAAGATGCCGAAGGCCGCGACGCGGGTCAGCGCTCCGAAGATGAGTCCGAGTCCGCCGAAGAATTCCGCCGCGATGGCGAGGAACGCCAAGGGCGCGGGAATGTGCAGCATCCCAGTGAAGAAGCCCATGGTGCCGGTGTAGCCGTATCCGCCAAACCAGCCCAGCATCTTCTGTGCGCCATGCGCGAAGAAGACCACGCCGATGACCACGCGCAGGATGGTGGTCGCAGTGTCGTTGTCAGTGTTGATCAATCTACGGATCATGAGAGACCCTCCCAGTAAGTTCCCTGCTCACAATGGCAGGCACAGGATAGGATTACTAATCCTTACATAAGGATTCTTTATATCATAATACTTTCGCCCCCCCCGCCTCCCCCGCCTCCTCCTCCCTCTTTCCTTCTTTCTTTCCTTCCTTCCGTATTTCCTGCCGGTTTGGCATTCCGCCGTGTCCAACTACGCAAGGCGAGTCACAGGCCTGTTTCGGCGTCCACCATTTTCCAAGGTATAATTCGCGGGCTTCCCCCACAGACTGTTCATGCCGCTCGCTCCCGGGACAAAACTCGGCCCTTATGAGATCAGTTCGCCCCTCGGCGCCGGAGGGATGGGAGAGGTGTATCGCGCCCGCGATACGCGCCTCGACCGCGACGTGGCGCTCAAGGTGCTGCCGCAACATCTTTCTACCAGCGGCCAACTGCGTGAGCGGTTCGAGCGTGAAGCGCGAGCCATCTCATCCCTCAAGCATCCCAACATCTGCACGCTTTTCGACGTGGGCCGCGAGGGCGAGGTGGACTACCTCGTGCTCGAGTACCTGGAAGGCGAGTCGCTGGCACAGCGTCTGGAGCGTGGGCCGCTCGCGGTGGAGCAGGTGCTGGCCTACGGCATCCAGATGGCGGACGCGCTCGAGCGCGCGCATCGGCAAGGCGTTGTCCATCGCGACCTGAAGCCCGGCAACGTGATGCTGACCAAAGACGGCCTGAAGCTACTCGACTTTGGGCTTGCGAAACCAATGGCGGGCGCGGCGCTGGCCGCCAGCGCGTTTGGCGCGCTGACCGCCTCGCACGAATACAAGCCGCTGACCGCCGAGGGCACCATCGTCGGCACGTTCCAGTACATGGCGCCGGAGCAGATCGAAGGGAAGGACGCCGATCCGCGCTCGGATCTGTTCGCGTTCGGATGCGTGCTCTATGAGATGACGGCCGGCAAGCGTCCTTTCGACGGCAAGACGCAAGCCAGCGTGGTGGCGTCGATCCTGGCATCCGATCCGCCGCCGCTCAGCACCATCCAGCCACTCACGCCGCCCGCGCTCGAGCGCGTGGTGAAGACGTGCGTGGCGAAAGATCCCGACGAACGCTGGCAGACGGCGCATGACGTGAAGCTGCAACTGCGCTGGATCGCCGAGGGCGGTTCGCAAGCCGGCGTGGCCGCCCCGGTGGTGGCGCATCGCAAACATCGCGAGTGGACGGCGTGGGGGATCGCGGCCGTGCTTTTATTGTTGGCTATCGCCGGCGGCCTGGCCTATTGGCGCACGGCTTCGACGCAGCAGCCGGTGGTCCGCAGCTCGATACTGCCGCCGGATAAGGCGGGATTCAGCCTCACGGGAATCTATGGCGTCCCGGCGATCTCGCCGGACGGCACCAAGATCGCGTTCGTTGCGGTGAAAGGTACGCAACGCTCGATCTGGCTGCGCACCCTGAGTACCGGCGAATCGAAGAGCCTTGCGGGCACCGAAGACGGATACGGCCCGTTCTGGTCGCCCGACAGCCGCTATCTAGCATTCTTCGCCAACAGCAAGCTGCAAAAGGTGGCGGCGGAAGGCGGGCCGGCGGAGTCCATTTGCGATGCAGAGGACGCGCGCGGCGGGTCGTGGAGCAACAAGGGCGTGATCGTCTTCACCCCCACGCGTTTCAGCCCGCTGTTCAGCGTTCCCGCAACCGGCGGTAAACCCACGCAGGTCACCGAGCTGGGGACCGCGCTCAGCCATCGTTGGCCAAGCTTTCTGCCCGACGGCGAGCATTTTCTTTTTGTCAGCAGTCTCTCGGGCTCGGCTTCGAGCGCGAGCAACGTCCTGCTCGGTTCCATCAAGAGCAAGACGGCCAAGGTCGCGGTGGCCTCCGCGTACAACGCCGAGTACGCCCGGGGAGAGTTGTTCTTCATCCGGGATGAGAAGCTGGTCGCGCAGCAGTTCGATCCCGATCGCGGCGAACTTTCCGGCGAGCCAACGGTCTTGAGCTCCGATCTGCAGATCGACGGTCTCTTCAGCCACGCCCTGTACTCCGTTTCCGCCAGCGGCCTGCTCGTCTTTGAACCAGGAACGGTGACCAACGAGGCGCAGTTGATCTGGTACGACCGCCAGGGGAAACAACTCGGGATCCTGGGGACGCCCGGCCGGTTCATCGAAGTAAAGATCGCGCCCGACGAGAACACAGTTGCGATCGTGGAATACCGGCAGTCGGCGATCGATCTGTGGCTGTATGACGTCCAGCGCAAGCTCGACACGCGCTTCACCACCAGCAGCGCTAACCGGTATCCACTGTGGTCGCCGGATGGTTCCAGCCTCGCATTCTCGTCCAACCGGCAGACGCCGCGGCTGAACCTTTTCCGGCAGCCGGTCGGCGGCGGCGCTGCCGAGGCGCTTTACACCTCGAGCACCGGGGACGTGATCCCCACCGACTGGTCGCGCGATGGACGCTTCATCACTTTCACTATCTCGGCCGGCACGACTAAAGGCGACATCATGGTGCTGCCGCTCGAAGGCGAGCGCAAGCCGGTCCCCTTCATGCAGACGACGTTCAACGAGCGCGCGGCGAAGTTCTCTCCCGACGGCCACTGGATAGCCTTCGACTCCGACGAGTCCGGCCGCAACGAGGTCTACGTCGCCCCCTTCCCCGGCGGTGGCCGCAAGTGGCAAGTCTCCACCAGCGGCGGGCGGCAGGCACTGTGGCGCAGGAGCGGTACGGAGCTCTATTACCTCGCGCCGGATAACATCCTGACGGCAGTGAGCATTGCTACATCCGGCAGCGAGCCGAAGATCGGCACGCCGGCCGCGCTCTTCAAGACGCATCCCCGGAACTTCGATTACAGCATCTACGACGTGACCAAAGACGGCCGCTTCCTCGTGAGCAGCGCTCCCGATGAGAGCAACGCGCCGCTCACCTTGATCAGCAACTGGCCGGTGCTGCTGAAGAAGTAAGCGGAACTTTTCTGAACCCCGTTCCGCCTGCGCGACATCCGAAACGAATCAGACATTGTCCAAAGGAGAACCCCCATGCACGACGAACTGCAAGCCTTCCTGAAGCTGTGGGATGAGGAAGCGAAGAAGACGGTCGCGGTGCTGCGCGAGCTGCCGCGCGCTCAATATGACTTCCGCCCGGACGCCGGCGGCCGCTCGCTGGGCGAGCTGGCGTGGCACTTGTCTGAGTTGGACGGCTACATCTCTTACGGGGTCGAGCAGGGCAAGTTCGACGTGGGCGCGAAGCCGCCGCACATCGAGCGGCCCAAGACTGTGGAGGCGTTGGCGCCGGGATACGAGCGCATCCATACGGAGGCCGCAGAGCGCATCCGCAAGCTCACGTCCGCGGACCTCGACCGCAAGATCGTGGCCTTCGGCGGCACCGAGACGGCCATCCGCGACCTGCTATGGTCGGGGATACTGCTGCACCTCGCCCACCATCGCGGACAGCTCTCCGTGCTGACGCGCCTGGCCGGCGGCGGCGTGCCGGGACTCTTCGGCCCGAATCGCGAAGAGACGGCGGCAATGCGCGCGCGCGCCGCGAACGCTCCGAAGCCAGCCTGACGGCGAGCGCGCAGCGCTACATCTTCGTTCCAGCGCCCGCTACAGCTTGGGTGCGTCGATGGTGATGGGCTTGTTCCAATCGGAGTAGGTCATCACCATTTGGCCCGTCTTGATCTGGCGCGGCAGATTGTCGCTGCCGATGCACATGGTGGAGCTGGTCTGCCCACCCTTGCCATCGGAGGCGGTGGTGGTCCAATCGGTGCAGCTCTCGCCGTTCACCGTCTCGGTTCCGCCCTTGGTCATGGTCACGTTGGGATCGACTGTCGGCATCTTCGAGCCGGGGGCAGCCGTGTTGCCGCACACGCTCGCGGGCTGTCCGGTGGCGGGCACCTTCATCCATTTTCCTCCCGCCTTCATGTACATCGCCGGTCCAACGCGCACGGTCTCGGCGCTCCTGCTGCCCGTCTTCGACACCGTTCGCATTTTGTCGGGACAGACCACGTCCATGGTCATGTCCACGTTGGGGCCCTTCATCGTCACGTGCCAGCTCGTCGCCTTTTGCATCGCCGAGCTGATCGACGCACCGTTGACGGCCATCTGCGCTTTGCTCACCGGACTCGTGTAGGACGACTCCGGAGTGCTGGTGCTGCTGCATCCCAAGGCAAATGCCAATCCGAGGAACAGAGAAAGCCCGAGGCCCGACTGCATCAGTCTGCGCCGCATATGCGACCTCCTGTTTTAAGCAGGGCGGGATTGTACCCACTAGGCGCCGGGCTGGAAAGCCGCGAGTTTCAAAGGAAGAGCGGCGCAGTCGACCCGCGGCCGAATCACGATCCGCGAATGATGCGCAGCGGATCCACCACCGGCTCGCGGCCGTTCGACGCTTCCGTCTTTGCATCGGCCGTCTCGATGGTGTCGCCCTCGCCGGGAGCGAGGAAGAGATTCGTCTCCAAGCCGTGCTGCTTGTTGTAGAGATCGAAGTAGCGGCCGCCCAGCGCGTAGAGCACTTCGTGCGTCCCGCGCTCCACGATCTTCCCGTTCTCAACCACCAGGATCTGGTCGGCGCGGCGGATGGTCGAGAGCCGATGCGCGATCACGAAGGTGGTGCGTCCCTTCATCAGGTAGGCAAGGCCTTCCTGGATCATCTGCTCCGACTCGGAATCCAGGCTCGAGGTCGCTTCGTCGAGGATGAGGATGCGCGGGTCCGCGAGCACCGCGCGCGCGATGGACACGCGCTGCCGCTGCCCGCCGGAAAGCTTCACGCCACGCTCGCCGATGATAGTGTCGTAACCGTCTTTGAAGCGCTCGGCGAATTCGTCGACGCGCGCGATGCGGCACGCGCTCAGCATCTCTTCTTCCGACGATTCCGGGCGCGAGAACATGATGTTCTCGCGGATGGTGCCGTCGAACAGGAACGAATCCTGCAGCACCACGCCGAGGTGGGTGCGATAAGAATCGAGCCGCACCGTTGCCAGGTCGGTGCCATCCACCAGGACTTTTCCGGAGAGCGGCACGTGGAACGCGGCGACCAATCCGATGATGGTGGATTTTCCCGAACCCGATGAGCCGACCAGCGCCGTCACGGTCCCGGGCTGCGAGATGAACGAAACGTCTTGCAAAACCGGCTTGCCCGGGTCGTACTCGAAGACCACGTCGCGGAACTCGATCTCGCCGTTGATGCCAGAGAGGGTCGCCGTCCGTCGCGGGTCAGTATCTTCCGGAGACTCGCTCAGCACTTCGCGCGTGCGCTCGAGGCCGGCGATGGCTTCGGTCAACTGCGTGCCCACGTTGACCACGCTGAACAGCGGCGCTGCCATGAATCCGAGGAACATGGTGTAGGTGAAGAAATCGCCCAGCGTCATGGTGCCGGAAAGGATCTGCCGCGAGCCCACGTACATCACGATGGCGCCCACCAAGCCGAGCAGCACGCTCGATGACAGGCTCATCACCGACATCGCCGTGAGCGTCTGCAGCACGTTATCCAGCAAGCGGCCCACGCCGGCGCCGAACACGGCATGCTCGCGCGCTTCCGCGTGATATCCCTTCACCACGCGGACGCCGCCCAGCGATTCGGTAAGCCTTCCACTCACCTCGGCGTTGATCTTTCCGCGCTCGCGGAAGATAGGACGCAGCGTGCCGAACGCCTTGCGCAATGCCAGCGCGAACACGCTGAGGAAGGCGATGGCGATCAACGTCATCTTCGCGCTGATGTGGAAGAGCACCACCAGCGCGATCGCCGCCGTGAGCAGCCCGCCGAGGAAATCCACCAGGCCCGTGCCCACCAGGTTGCGCACGCCTTCCACGTCGGTCATGATGCGCGAGACGAGCGCGCCCGTTTTGTTCGCGTCGTAGTAACTCACCGCGAGCCGCCCGACGTGTCCCTGCACCTTCAGGCGCAACTCGGCGATGAGCCGTTGCGCGGCTTTCGAGAGCACTTGCGTCAGCGAGAACGAGGTGATGCCCTGGACCATCGTCGCCAGCAGCACCGCGCCCACGATGGGCAGCAGCAGGTTGGTCTGGTGTTTCGTGATCACGTTGTCGATGAGGAAGCGTGTGGAGTACGGCAGCACCAGCCCGGAGACGCGGTTGATGGCCATGAGCAAGAGCCCAAGCAGCAGCAGCCATTTGCGCGGCTTCATCAGCGCCCAGATCTCGGGCCACGCCGCGCGCAGGTTCACCGGCTTTTTGGCAGGTTTGCTCTCCGGCTTGGGTAGTGGGGAAGCGCTCATCTGGATGGTCTGCGAATGGATGTTTAATAAGATTGGACGCGGCCAGAGCCCGCGCCGCTGCAAAATCTCTGACGTCACGGAGCTTGAAAGCGGTTACGCGGACTTCCCTGTCCGCGGCAGCTTCTCGATCTTCGCCGCCAGGATGAAGTCGCTCTCCGTCAATCCGTCGATCTTGTGGGTGTAGCTGGTGACTTCGACCTTGCCCCAGGTGAAGCAGATGTTGGGATGGTGGCCTTCCTGCTCGGCGACGTTGCCGATCTTGTTCACCAGTTCGAGCGCGCTTTTGAAGTCAGGAAACTCATAGGTGCGCGACAGGTGATGCTCGTTGACGACCTTCCAGCCGGGCACTTGCTTCTCCAACTCGTGTAACTCCTTGCCCTTCAGCGCGGGAACATCGCCACGGCACGGCACACAGCTCTTGCTCGCTAAGTCAGTCATAGTCCGCGATTATAGTCCTCAGCAAGCGGGCAGATTCGCTCGCCGCCGCCTTCAGGGTGTGGTACAAAGCCCTTCTGTCTTCTGTCTTCCGTTCTGGAGCAAGGGCGGCGACCCGTAGTAGTAGACCTAAGGGGCGTAGACCAGGGGTATTTGTATGGCAAAGATATCTGACATCCTGCGCGACCACCGCGTGCTCTCCGTGGACGCGGAACAGACGGTGATCGAAGCCGCGCGCCTGATGACCGAGTTCAACATCGGCGCGGTGCCGGTGTTGCGTGATGGCGACTTGATCGGCATCTTTTCCGAGCGCGACCTGATGCGGCGCGTGGTCGCCGGCGGCCGTAGCCCGGCGATGACGAAGGTGAGCGAGGTGATGACCTCGAAGCCGCAGACGGTCACCGCAGACGCTGACATCGATGAGTGCATGCAGCTGATGCGCGAGGCCGGCTTCCGCCATCTGCCGGTCATGGAAGGCACGAAATTGCTCGGCTTGATCTCGCTGCGCGACATCATGATGCGCGAGCGCAAGTCTGCCGGCAGTGCCTGAGCAAAACTCTGGCCGGTCGAGGCTTTAATCGCTCGAGGCTTTATTCGCGCGAAGCGGCGGCCACCGCGCCGCGCCCGATGGTCTCGCGCACCTTCCGGCTCAGCGTCTCGAAGGTAAAAGGCTTTCGATGGGCTGCGGGGGAGCGTCATTTTCCTGCGGTTTTCGCGTGCGTGCAACCTCGTGTTTCCCAGCCGTCTATAATCAATGGCTCAAGATCCAAGGAGAAGCGATGGCAGAGCACATGGTGAAGTGCATCAAGCTGGGCAAGGAGATGCCCGGGCTCGACGAGCCGCCGTTCGATGGCGAGCTGGGACAGAAGATCTACGAGAACGTCTCGCAGGAAGCGTGGCGGTTGTGGGGCGAACACGCCAAGATGGTGATCAACGAATATCGCCTCAACCCCGCTGACAAGAAGGCGCAGGAGATCATCGTCCAGCACATGGAGCAGTTCTTCTTTGGCGAGGGTGCGCAGCTTCCGCCTGATTACGTCCCGCCCCAGCAGAAACAGTGATCTCATGACGGGTCAGGCTGAGTGACCGAGGGGTCCCCGCCGCTTTCTCCCGGCGGGGTATCGGTCGCGAAGCATCTTGGATTCCGTCCGTCCGCGCGCGCCCAGACCCATGAACGTCCTCCTCATCTCGACCTACGAGCTTGGTCGCCAGCCCTTTGGACTCGCCTCGCCCACGGCCTGGCTCCGCGAAGCGGGACACACCGTCACGCAGCTCGATCTCTCGCGCCAAAGGCTGAATGATGCGGAGGCTGCTGGGGCTGTTCGCGACGCGCAGCTCATCTGCTTCTATCTGCCCATGCACGCCGCCACGCGCCTGGCGCTGCCGGTGATCGCCAGAGTCCGCGCATTGAATCCGGCGGCTGGGCTCTGCGCCTTCGGCCTCTACGCACCGCTCAACGCGGAACTGCTGCGCGACGCGGGAGTGGCCACCATCATCGGTGGTGAATTCGAAAGCCAGCTGCTGAAGCTCGCGCAGGCGGTTGGTGGGAACGGGGCTCGCTCCGTTTCCCCGCCGGACGCCTCCCCGCCAGACATATTTCTCGACCGCCTCCGCTTCCGCGTCCCTGACCGCGCCGGACTGCCCGCGCTCGCCGAGTACGCGCGGCTGCGCATGCCCGATGGCTCGCTGCGCACCGTGGGATACACCGAAGCGAGCCGCGGCTGCAAGCATCTCTGCCGCCATTGCCCGGTCGTGAATGTCTACAACGGGAAGTTCTTCATCGTGCAGCGCGAGATCGTGCTGGAAGACATCCGTCGCCAGGTCGTGCACGGCGCCCAGCACATCACCTTCGGCGATCCCGACTTCTTCAACGGTCCCACGCACGCCCTGGAGATCGTGCGCGCCCTGCATCGCGAGTTTCCCGGCGTGACCTACGACGCCACCATAAAGATCGAGCACCTGCTCCAGCACGCCGGGCTCGTGCCCGAGTTGCGCGCGACCGGGTGCGCCTTCGTCGTCAGCGCGGTCGAATCGCTCGATGACGCCGTGCTCGCGCGCCTGGAGAAGCACCACACGCGCGCCGGCTTCCTCCGTGCGGTTGCGCTCATGCGTTCGGCCGGCCTGCCACTCTCGCCAACGTTTATCCCATTCACGCCCTGGACGACGCTGGCGTCTTACTGCGAGATGCTTGCGACGCTCGCGGAACTCGACCTGGTCGAGCACATTGCGCCGGTACAGCTTGCCATCCGGCTGCTTATCCCCGCCGCTTCACGTTTGCTGGAGTTGGAAGAAGTCCGGGCACTGGTCGGCGAGTTCGATCGCGCGAAGCTGGCTTATCCGTGGCAGCATCTGGATCCGCGCGTCGATGAATTGCAGCGAGAGGTCGAGGCCGTGGTCGCGCTTGGATCGACACACCTTGGGTCGACACACCTTGGGTCGACACATGAAGACGCCGAGCACGACGTCCAGCGCGGCGCCGTGTTTGCCGCGGTCCGCGAGTTGGTGCAGGACCCGGCGCTGAAGGAGGCACCGGCATGGCAAGTGGCGCCGCTGCCCGCGCGCGCGACCATCCCGTACCTCACCGAGCCTTGGTATTGTTGAGCGGAACCCACGTCCGGCCAGTTGGCCGGAGTCTGATCTGTCCACAGATCTAGCCGCGCAGCACCGGGATCTCGGCTGCGACTCTGAACGTCAGCCTGCCATGCGCTTGGCGCAGCGCGCTCTCCACAAACTCCGGCGACTTTCCAAACGCAAAGACGAATCCCAAGTAGCTCGCGCCCTCGGGCAGCGGCACCAGCTTGCGTGCGGGCTGCGCGGTGATCTCGATCGAGTCGATGCCCGCAACCGCTCGCGCCTCTACGAGTCCTTCCACGCCTTGGAACACGCCGCCCTCGGAGATGGGGATCATCATCACGCCCGCCGCCTGCGTTTCGCGGACGACGCGCCGTGTGTCCATGCCCATGGCGAGGCGGATCACCACTTCTTCCAGCGACATCTCCTCTTCCACCAGCGGCAGCTTGAAGCGCAGCGCGCGCGCGCACAGTCCACCGATCGACCGCGCCGCGATCTCGAGCGGATAAACACCTTTCTCGTTCAGCCGGAATTCGGCGTGTACGGGACCGTGGGTCAGTCCGAGCGCGGCAACGCATTTTTCCAACGTGCGCACGATCGCCGTCTGCTCGGCCGGCGAGCGTCGTGACGGCGTGACGTAGATGGTCTCTTCGAAGAACGGGCCGGCGAGCGGCTCCGGCTTATCGAAGAGGGCCAGCGGATGCAGCCGTCCGCGATCCATCACCGCCTCGAGCGCGACCTCCACGCCCGGGATGTACTCCTCGGCCTGGATGAAGTCGCTGGCCTCATCGCGCAGCACGCGCACGTCCGGCTTCTTCAGCAGCGCACGGATGCGCTCGAAGGCGCGCACCGCGGCTTCTGGATCGTCGGCGCGGATCACGCCGCGGCTGCCGGAAAGCGCGAGCGGCTTGAGCACGCACGGGAATCCGACGTCGAATGCCGGCGACGAAAAGATCTGTTCCGTGTCACTGGGGAGTGGAAACCGGGAAAGCGGGAAGCGCTGGAAGCGCGGCATGAGCAAGCCGGCCTCGCGCAGTCGCTGGCGGGAACGATGCTTGTCGCGGCAGAGGTCGGCGGCTTGCGCCGGATGCGATGGCATCCCGAGCGCGGCGCATGCACGTGCGGCCACCGGCGTGGGACGATCTCCGATGGCAACGATCGCGGCCACGCCGTTCGCACGCGCGTATTCCGCGACTCTTGCCGCGGCGTCTTCGGGCTCATGGAACTTCAGCGGCAGGGCCTGATCCTGCCACGGGTCGTCGAGTTTGTCGCAGCGGTCGCTGCCGAACACGATCGCGAGACCGAGCTTCTTCGCCGCCGCCACGAACGCGCGCGTCTGGTAGCCGGTCGTGGTGGTGAGCAGGAGAAGTTTGGATGTGCCTGGTTCGCTCGGTTTGCCCATGGCAGAGGCGCGCATGACGGATGACCGATGATGCAGCGCCGCAGCTATTGTAGATTGCCGGACGTGGCTGCCGCGGACCCCGCCGCCGCTGCGGGCGTCGATGCGGCACCAGGCGTCTTCGACTTTGCTTTGGCGCGCGCGGCGCCTGCCGGGTACAGCGGGCGGTAGTGCTCGTAATCATGGATGGCGATGCCCAGCAGGCCGGGCGCGCTTTTCAATCTCTTCTCGATGGACTTGACCACATTCTCCACCTGCGCACGCAGCGGCTGGTCGCGCTTCATGTCGGAATCATAAAGCTGCGCACTCATCCCGACCCACACGCCCTTGCCCTGGCGACGCGCCGCTTCGAGCGCATAGCGGCTGCTGCCGCCGATATCCCTGACTTGGCGGGCGTACGCCATCAATCCGATCTGGTCCACACGTTCGACCACCGCGGCCAGTAGCGACCGGCCCGCCGTCGCATCCATTTCGACGGTCGAATACCAGGGCGGGACGTCGGCCGCGAGCGGCAGCGCGCCGATTCGCGCGCGCGTGAACTCCAGCATCTCCAGGTACTGCTTCCCCACTGCGGCCGGCCCCGCCTTCCACTCCGCTGTGTCGTAGGGTTCCACGTCGAGATGGATGCCTTCGAAGCGGGCCTCCGCCGGGCCCTCTTGGTTGAACTTGAGCACCGCTGCGAGAAACCCGCTCAGCCGCTCGCGCTTGTCGGCGAACACCCACTCAGGCGCTCCTGCCAACGCCTGCACCTTGAAACCCTGCTCATGCGCCTGCGTCAGGAAAGCGCGAAAGTCGGCTGAGCGGACGCTCAGCTCTTCCGGCAAGACGTGCAAGAAGAGGACGTTGATGCCGCGCTGCCGGCAGAACGCGATCAAGTCATCGCGACGCTCCGGGTCGCTCGCCACCCAGTTGTTCCATACCCAGACGGCCCGCTGCGGCTGCCGGGGCGCGCCTGCCGCCCCCGCCGATGTCGTCGATATTGCTCCCACCAGCGAGACCACCGCCAACAGAAGAGTTCCGAACCCTGTACGCATGGTTGCAACCAGCATGGACTGAACCAGCCCTCGCGCGCAAGCTCTTTGCGGTCGTCCCGTTCTAGAGTTGCGGGCGTTATGTCGTTGCCGGGAGTCTACGGTTGCAGGCCGGGGCCGCACAGGCTATGGTTTGCGGAACCCAACCGCGGAACCAAAAGACAGCGGGATCAAAGACAGCGGGATCAAAGACAGCTGCAACCGAACCCTTCCTTATGGCGATCGCACCGAAGCTCGAGACGAAGCTCGCCGAGTGGACCGCCGCGTCGGTGATCGACGACGCCACCGCCGCACGCATCCGCGCTTTCGAGGATGCGCGCGTGGAACCCAAGTTGCGCTGGCCCATCGTGCTGGCGGTCGCCTTCGGCGCGCTGCTCATGGGCGCGGGCGTGCTGCTCTTCGTCGCCGCGCACTGGGATGAACTCTCACCTGCGGGACGCTTCTCGCTCGTGCTCGCCATGGTGGCGCTCTTCCATGTAGCCGGCGCGTTCACGGCAGAGAAGTTCGAGAAGCTGGCCATCGCACTGCACGCCGTGGGCACCATCACGCTCGGCGCCGGCATCTTCCTCGCCGGACAGATCTTCAACCTTGAAGAGCACTGGCCGGGCGGCGTGCTGCTGTGGGCGCTGGGCGCGTGGATCGCGTGGGCCATCCGGCGCGACTGGCCGCAGGCGTTGCTCGCCGCCATTCTGACGCCGTGGTGGATCACCGGTGAGTGGTGGGTGCGCACTCAGCATGTGGCCGGCAGCGATTGGGTGGCTGCGCAATTCGCCACGCTGCTCGCCTTCACGTACCTGTCCGCCCGCATCGCGGAAGACTCGCAGCCCGTCCGGCGCGCGCTGACATGGCTGGGCGCGCTCGCGCTCATCCCCGCGACCGTCTGGCTGTTGCTGAGTTATCCCAACTACGACTTCAGCTATCGCGCCCACAACCTTCAAACCATCATCATCGGACTGGTGGGCGCGATCGCGTTGCCCATCGCGCTCGCCTACTGGCTGCGCGGCAGCGCTGCCTGGATGAACCTGGTCGCCGCGCTCTGGGTCATCGGCCTCGGCGCCTTCGTCTTCAAGAACCGCGGCGACAACATCCTCGCGTACGTGTGGGAGGCGCTCGGCGCCATCGGCCTGATCGCCTGGGGGATGAAGGAATCGCGCCGCGTACGCATCAACCTCGGCGTTGCCGGCTTCGGCGTCACGGTGATGGGTTTCTATTTCTCCAGCGTGATGGATAAGCTCGGCCGCTCGCTCTCGCTCATCATCCTCGGCATCCTGTTTCTGCTCGGCGGATGGCTGCTCGAGCGCACCCGCCGGCGCTTAGTCGCCAGCATGGGGGTCCAAAGTATGACGCGAAGGGAGCCGCCGCGTGAAGCCGCTCTATAAAGGATTGGTCATCGCCGCCATCCACGTGGCGCTCGTCACCTCGCTCGGCGCCAAGCTGCTCTACGACCGCCACACTCGGCCGCGTGTCTGGGCGCAGGCGCGGCCCTACGATCCCGACCTGCCCATCCGCGGCCGCTACCTGAGCCTGCAATTGATCATCGACGCCGAAGGTTTCCCGCCGCCCAAGACGCGCAGCGAGCTATGGCAATGGGGCTCGGGCGAGCGCCGTGCCCGGCTCGAGGTGCGCAGCGGCAAGCTGGTCGCGGTCCGCGACGAGACTGGCGATCATTTGGTGTGGTTCGCGGCCGCTCCCGGCGTGGTCATGCCGCGCGTCCCCGATAATCTCGATTCCGGCAAGCAGCCCGTCGATTTCCCCGTCGTCGCGGTGCTCTCGGATGCAGTGCTCTACTTTATCCCCGAGCACGCGCAGGATCCAACGCCGCGCGCTAACGACGGCAGCGAGCTCTGGGCCGAGGTCACCCTCCCGAAGAAGGGTCCGCCACGGCCCATCCAGCTGGCGCTGAAAAAGAATGGCGCCTGGAGCCCGCTCGATCTTCGTTAAGGTCGCCGCGGAACCCAAACAGGAGGAGGGGAGGAGCGGAGGTTTTTTGAGTTTTGAATCTTGAGGTTTGAAGTTTGAGTTTTGAAGTTTCTGACTTCTCTTCTTTATGTTTGCCCTTCCCTCCCTTCCTCCTTTCCTCCTGTCGTCATTCCATATCCCGCTAGACGACCCGCTCACCTCGCGAACTTTCCGCCGTCTAATCGCGTATCAGATCCAGAGGTACGGGTGTGCCTGCGGCTTGCATTTTCGCGGCCGTTCCGTCACGCTATTGGGTTTCTGCCCTGGTCCTGCACCATTCTGAAGGAGCTGCAATGAGAATCCACCGCATCACCGGTCTGGCACTCTTGCTCGCGCTGGCGCTTGCGCCGCTCGGCCTCGCGCAAAAGTCCGGCGGAACGACGGCCGAAAAGAAGCCCGCAAAGAAGGCCGATAAGAAAACGGCGCCGGCCACAGAGACGATGCCCGCCGCCGCCGCCAAGCCCGCCGGCATCGCGCCGCTGAAGTTTTCCGACACCAAGCTGGCCAACGGCTTGCGTGTGATCATCGCCGAAGACCACAGCGCTCCCGTCTTCGGCATCGCCATCACCTACAACGTGGGCTCGCGCAACGAGCGGCCGGGACGCACCGGCTTCGCCCACCTGTTCGAGCACATGATGTTCGAAGGCTCGGAGAACGTGGGCAAGGGCGAGCATTTCATCCTCATCGAGAACAACGGTGGTGGGATGAACGGCACCACCAATGAGGATCGGACCAACTATTACGAGATCCTGCCCAAGAATCAGCTCGAACTCGCGCTCTTCCTCGAGGCCGACCGCATGGGCCGGCTCGCCTTCACGCAGGAAAAGCTCGACAACCAACGCAAGGCGGTGCAAGAAGAGCGGCGCCTCTCTTACGACAATGAGCCTTACGGCAAGTCGGGGCTCGAGCTCGACAACCTTGCCTACGACAACTTCAGCTACAAGCACTCGACCATCGGCGAGATGAGCGACCTCAACGCGGCTTCGCTTGCGGACGTGGAAGACTTCTTCCGCATCTACTACGCGCCCAACAACGCCGTGCTCACTCTGGTGGGGGACCTCGACACGCAGCAGACACTCACGCTGGCGAACAAGTATTTTGGCGGCTTCAAGGCGCAGACGGAACCACCACACCCCAACCTCGCCGAGCCTGAGCATTACGGTGAGCGCCGTGAGACGATCATTGACCCGCTAGCGCGCCTGCCGCTGATCCTGATCGCGTACCACATCCCGGCCGGCAACACGTCCGACAACTACGCCATGCAGGTGCTGGCCAACATCCTCTCTACCGGGCGCAGCTCGCGCCTCTACCAGCGCCTGGTGAAAGAGAAGCAGTTGGCCACCTCTATCAGCGTGGACCCCGATTCGCGCATCGGCCCCAGCATGCTCTACATCCAGGCCATGCCGCGACCCGGCGTGAAGCCCGAAGACCTGGAGAAGGCGATCTACGACGAGATCGCCGCCGTTCAGAAAGACGGCGTCACCGCGGCCGAGCTGGACAAGGCGCGCACCCTCGAGCGCCGCTCGCTCATCCAGGCGCGGCAGTCGTCGCTGCAGACGGCCATGCGCCTCGGCCAGTACGCCGTCTACTTCAACGATCCCGAGCTCATCAACCACATCTACGACAAGTTCGCTGCCGTCAACGCCGACCAGGTGAAAGCCGCCGCGAGCAAGTACCTTGTCCCCACCGAGCGCAGCGTGGTCATCACCCTGCCGCCCGCCAAGCCCCAGGCGCCGGCGACGGCGGGAAACTAAGGAGACGCGATGACGAAGACACAGATGAAACGCGCAGCTTCAGTCCTGCTCTTCTTCGCGGCGCTGGCGATCTGCAGCCCAGCGCTCGCACAACAGCCCGGCGGTGATAAGGGGACCTCTGCCAAATCGGTGCAGCGGCTCAACAAGGCGCCGGTCAGCCATGAGGTGTTGCAGGTCCAGCTGCCGCGCCCGACCGAGACCAAGCTGAAGAACGGGCTTTCCGTCATCGTACTCGAGCAGCATAAGCTGCCCACCGTGGCCTTCGTCCTGTGGGTGAAGGGCGGCGCGCTCGCTGATCCGAAGGACCTTCCCGGGTTGGCGGAGACCTCCGCCGCGATGCTGCGCGAGGGCACGGCGAAACGCAATTCCTCCCAGATCGCCACGGCTACCGACCAGCTCGGCGCCACGCTGAGTACCAACGCCGCTTTCGGCTCGGGCATCACCAGCGTCTCCATCTCCGGCCTGGTGGAATCGGCCGACAAGATGGCCGAACTGATGAGCGACGTCGCGTTGAATCCCGCGTTTCCCGAGCCGGAGCTCGCGAAATACAAATCGCGCAAGCTGCCGCAGCTCGAAGAGCAGCGCTCCGATGCCAGCTTCCTGGCGGAGGAGAAGTTCTACGAAGTGCTGTATCGCGACTTCCCCGCCGCGGTGATCTCAGCCACGCCGGAATCAGTGAAGGCCATCACCGTCTCCGACTTGAAGAAGTTTCATGACACCTGGTTCGCCCCCAACAACGCCATCCTCGGCGTGGTAGGAGACGTGACGCAGGCGCAGGCGCTCGCGCTGGCGAACAAGTACTTTGGCGGATGGGCGATGCACGCTGTCCCGGCTTCGACCCTGCCGCCCGTGCCGCAGTCGCAGCCGAAGAAGGCGTATCTGATCGACCGGCCGGGTTCGGTGCAGACCAACCTCGTCACCGGCAATCTCGGCATCAAGCGTACCGACGCCGATTACATCTCGCTGGTGGTGATGAACCGCATCCTGGGCGCCGGCGCCTCGTCGCGTTTGTTCCTCGAGTTGCGCGAGGAGAAGGGCTACACCTACGGCTCCTACAGCGGCTTCAACGCCAATCTCTATCCCGGCGTGGTCGAGGCGACCAGCGAGCAACGCAACGCCGTCACCAAGGCAGCGATGGACTCGCTGCTCGACGAGCTGCGCAAGATGCGCGAGGAGCCTGTCCCCGCGGCGGAACTCGACGAAAGCAAACGCTCCATCGTGGCCGTCTTCGCGCTCTCGCTCGAGAGTCCCACCAATCTGCTCAACCGCTGGCTCACGGTGAAGTACTACGGCCTGCCGGTCGACTACTGGGACACCTACCCGGCAAAGGTCAACGCCATCACCGCCCAGGACATCGAGCAGACGGCAAAGAAGTACATCGACCTCGACCACCTGCAGATCGTGGTGGTGGGCGATTCGAAACAACCCGGCACGGAAGAGAAGGAGAACGCCAAGACCATCAAGGACGTGGTCTCCGGCTTCGCGCCCACGGAGATGTTCGACGCGGAAGGCAAGCCGATGAAGGCAAAAGCCGCAGCGGCGGAGAAGCCCACCGGCGATTGATTCACTTTTGGTGTTCCGGCGCCCGCCACGGC